>NZ_JRFE01000014.1:0-300000 GCF_000756305.1 Myxosarcina sp. GI1 | reverse complement strand
GGTGCAGAGATTGCGCTTTTACGAGCTAGACGAACTAATTCTCATCGTCAAACGCACTGCCGAAATTATCAATACTAAAATTACTGAAACGGGTGCAGAAGAAATTGCGCGGCGATCGCGTGGAACGCCCCGTATTGCCAATCGTTTGCTGAGAAGGGTAAGAGACTATGTTGAGGTACAGCAAGCCACCGAAATTACTCAAGAATTAGCGGCTGCGGCAATGGATATTTTTGATGTCGATGCCTGTGGTTTGGACTGGACGGATCGTCTGGTTCTCAATACCATCATCGAACAGTTTCAAGGTGGACCTGTCGGTTTAGAAGCGATCGCTGCCGCTACGGGAGAAGACCGCAAAACTATCGAAGAAGTATACGAACCTTACTTACTTCAAAGTGGTTATCTCAATCGCACCCATAGAGGCAGAATAGTTACGGATAAAGCTTACGAACACTTAGGAATTAGAACGCAAACTCATACGCAAACGCAATTAAGATTTTAAGTGCCAATTGGTAGGCTACGATGGATTGCCAAATACCTTCTTGCTACAGTATGGGCAAGGCAATGCCTTGCCCCTGGTTTTTATTAACGAATGTATTCTTTAAGAATACTATTGCGGTTGGGATGACGCAGTTTACGCAAAGCTTTAGCCTCAATTTGGCGAATGCGTTCGCGAGTAACGTTAAAAATTTGACCGATTTCTTCTAAAGTCTTCATGCGACCGTTATCTAAACCGTAACGCAAACGTAAAACATCTCGTTCGCGGGGGCTGAGAGTATCTAAGACGTTTTCTAAATCTTCTCTCAACAAACTTTTGGATACTTCATCTTCTGGAGTTTCGCCGTCAGCTTCGATAAAATCGCCCAAACGAGAATCTTCTTCTTTACCGATGGGAGTTTCTAAAGAAATTGGTAATTGAGCCGATTTAGCGATAAATCTTAGCTTCTCGATGGTCATTTCCATGCTGGTGGCAATTTCTTCTTCTGTGGGTTTGCGTCCCATTTCTTGCGAGAGCAGCTTGGTGGTTTTTTTGATGCGAGAGATAGTTTCGTAAAGGTGAACGGGGAGGCGAATAGTTCGAGACTGATCGGCGATCGCTCTAGTAATTGCCTGTCTGATCCACCAAGTAGCATAAGTAGAGAATTTATAACCTTTTTCGTGGTCGAATTTCTCGGCGGCGCGGATCAAGCCTAATGAACCTTCTTGAATCAAATCCTGAAACGATAAACCGCGATTCATGTATTTTTTAGCGATCGATACAACCAAACGTAAGTTGGACTGTACCATTTTGTCTTTGGCTCTTCTACCGATGAATAGGCGGCGGCGGAACTGCCGAATATTCATATCGACTTCTTGCGCCCACTCGTCGTCGCTAATTTCTCTTTCTAAAGTTGTTTCTATATTTTCTCTTATTCTTTCTAGTTCTAATAAATCGGCAATTTGACGGGCTAACTCAATTTCTTCTTCGGCTCTTAACAGTCTAATACGACCAATTTCTTGTAAATAAATACGAATAGAATCTTCCGTATATGGTTTTTTTCTGCCTCGTTCGGCACGGCGGGTAGCGGTTTTTTTCTTTTTCCCTTTGGCTGGCTTAATTTCTACTTCGTCTTTGGCTTTACTGGTATCTTGTTCGATTAGACTTTCCCAATCGTTTCCAGGAAGTGCGATTGTTGCTAAAACTTGATTAGCCTGAGTCATACCGTTTTCCTCTTGCTCCTTCAGTGAAAAATTAACTATATTTATTCGAGCGAATGAACTAGGTTGTATTTAGTTATACCTTTTTCAAATTGTTTTGTCTTTAGCTGTAATTGTATGCAGGCGTATTTACGCAAACCATACTTCATTCAGCTTGCTGACTACGTAAATTTACTAGTCAGTAATATCTACTATAAATCGGCGATTATTTTCCGATTTTAGCCTCGATTGACAGAAGTTTGGTAAAGTTTTGACCGAAATTACTGGGTAATATCGAGCAAATTGTGAAGAAACTTAAAAGTTTGCTTTTATTTGCTTCCCTTTGGCATTGTAAGCAATTTGGTAAAAAATAACACGTCGTCAATTTTATCATCTCTCTTTAGGTAGAATAGCAAAGCCTGAAAAGCTTAAATAAAAAGAAAAAAGCGCAAAAATGCCCTCTAGGGGTATTGAAAACAAAACTTAAAATTCATTATTAATAAAAAGGTAGTAGTCAAATGAATTTTTGCCATATACGAGGTTATGAAAAAAAATCGAGCAGTTTATGGAGTTATGGCTATGGCGATAGCTTCAGGAGCTATTGGCGGTTACGAGCGGCAGAGTCTCGCCCAAACGGAAGCAGAAACTTCAAGTCAAGGAACTCTTAGCTTGGTTGCCAATGGAGAAGATTTCGTCCGTCAGGGTTTTGTGACTAAAGATGGTTGGCAAATTGATTTTGATCGTGTCTACGTCAGTATGACAGAAGCAAATGCTTATCAATCAGAACCAGCTTACGAACCAGAAACAGGAGACACTGTTAATGATATTAGTTACCAAGAAACAGTTTCCTTATTAGACTCCCCTCAAATTATAGACTTAGCTGCAGGAGAAGCTGATGCCGAACCAATTTTGGTTAAGAAAGTTAACGCTCCTACAGGTTTTTATAATGCAGTAGCCTGGACGCTGGCTCCTGCTGGCGCGGAGACTGCCATATCAGGGCAAACCATAGTCCTACAGGGTACGGCTACTAAAGATGACGAAACCATTAACTTCGATCTTGGCTTCAATACTCCTTTAAAATACGTCTGCGGTGAATTTGTTGGTGAAGAACGAAAAGGCTTTGTGGAAGTAGACAATACAGCCGAAGTAGAAGCTACTTTTCACTTCGATCATATTTTTGGCGATAGTGAAACTCCTGCTGACGATGCTTTGAACCAAGATGCACTGGGATTTCAGCCTTTAGCCGATTTGGCAGAGGGAAATACTCTCAATATCAACCAGGATGCTCTAGCAACCGAACTGAGTTCCGAAAATTATCAAAAATTAACCGAAGCGATCGCAGGTTTGGGTCACGTAGGTGAAGGACACTGTGCGATAAGCAGTAGTAATGAATGAGAAACAAACAACAACTTACCTTTATATACACGGCATTTCTGAAAAATTACTCAGAAAAATCAAATTTTATGATTTATTTTTTTATGACTAAAGTTTTATGAATAAATGGTATTTTTTAATTTCTTTATTTTTACTTTCTTTGTCACCAAAACCAGTTCTAGCTCACGGAGCGCAGATTGAATATCGAGAAACTTCTGCGATAACCATTAGAGCTACTTATGATGACGGTACGCCAATGGCAAATGCTCAGGTGGTAATTTATGCACCCAACGAACCTGCCACCCCCTGGCTTAAGGGTATGACCGATTCTGAGGGAAATTTTACCTTTGTTCCCGACCGAAAAAATACTGGTGAGTGGGATGTTAAAGTACGTCAATCGGGACACGGTGATATTACCAGCATTCCGATCGCAGATAAAACATCGTCAGCCAATGTTTCCCAGACGCAAATGTCAGCTAACCAATCTAGCGAAGGCAATTATACCTCAGCCCAGAAACTAGTGATGGCAGTAGTAGGCGTTTGGGGCTTTATCGGTACGGCTTTATTCTTTTCTCGTAAAAATACTCAAAACTAGAGCATGAAAATTACGATTCCCTTGTCTGATGCACATTCCTGACGGTTTTGTTCCCCCTGGTATTTGTTTGGCTGGTTATGGAATTTCTGGCGGTATTACCTGGTACTGTTTGCGCAAAATTAGTCGCGATCGCGCCACTCAAGCCAATATCCCCAAAGCATCTTTATTGACGGCAGCTTTTTTTGTGGCTTCCTTAATTCATATTCCCGTACCACCGAGCAGTATTCATCTCGTTCTCAATGGCATAGTAGGGATAATTTTGGGGTACTATGCCTTTCTTGCCATCCTGATCGGTTTATTTTTTCAGGCGGTAATGTTTCAACACGGCGGTTTATCTACTTTGGGGGTCAATGCAATAATTATGGGTTTGCCCGCGATTTTTGCCTATTATTTATTTCATTGGCGCAATCGCCTCCAGGGTAATAAACAACTACTAACGGCAGTTTTGTCTTTTGGTGCTGGTGCGAGTGCCGTGTTATTGTCTGCTAGTATGTTTGCATTTTTATTAATTACTACTATTTCTCCAGATATAGATGCGGATACTGAAAAAAAAGCAATTCTGTTATCTTTAACGGGCTATAGCATTCAAGCAGCGATCGAAGGTGTATTTACTTTAATGTTAATTTCTTTTCTCGAACGAGTTAAACCCGAATTACTCCGTTCGTCAGAGTACGATGGTCGCTCGATACATAAATAACATGACATAAATAAATAATTTATGAAATTAGTTCTAGATCGCTACGCCTATTTAGACTCTCCCTTACATCGCTGGCAGCAAAGCTATAAAATGGTAGCTTTATTTGGTTTGATCTTTGCTTTTGCCTTTATTCAAAATCTGGCTTTATTACCAGCAGCAATTATAATAACTTCAATTATTTTTAAACTTTCTAAGCTGCCTTTTTCTTTTTTACTATCTCGCCTGCGTTATCCTAGCTGGTTTATTCTAGCAGTAGTAATTTTGCTGCCTTTTGTAGCTGGAGAAACGATAATTTTTCGTTGGGGATACTTAGTAGTTAGAGAAGAAGGATGTCAGGATGCTCTATTGATTTCTGTACGCTTTTTTTGCATTTTAACTATTAGTTTAGTGCTGTTTGGCACGGCACCATTTTTAGATAGTATAAAAGCTGCGCGATCGCTGGGATTATCTAAAATAATAGTTGACATGACTTTACTGGCATATCGTTATTTAGAAGAATTGGGAGAAATGCTGACAACAATGCAGCGAGCGATAAAATTAAGAGGATTTCAACCCAAAAATTTTAATCGGCGCAATTTGAGAATTTTTGCTCAATTAACTGGCAGTATATTAATCCGAAGTTACGAACGTTCCTTGCGGGTTTATCAAGCAATGATCTTGAGGGGATATGGCAATCGGAAAGCGATCGGCAATAGCCGAAAAAGCAACATTACCGAAAATTTATATAGCTTTTGGGCGACAGTAATAACTTTGATTATTGCTATATTTTTTATGACAATGTCGATATATTTACCTACAACTTAACCAAAAGTAACTTTAAAGACTAGTTTCAAATAACTAAATGAAAGACTTAATCCCGACTGCTTCTTTACCAACTATTAAAACTACCGCTATTGCTCTCGATAATGTAGGTTTTGGCTACAGTAAAGAAAGGCAAACTTTAACCGACATAAATCTAAAAATAACTTCAGGAGAAACTGTAGGAGCGATCGGTGCTAACGGCGCGGGAAAAACCAGCTTGTTTTTAACTATTTGCGGTATTTTAAATCCTAGTTATGGAACTATTAAACTATTCGATCGCCCGATTCAGTCAGGACAGTTTAATCCAGAAATAGGTTTGGTTTTTCAAAATCCCGACGATCAGTTATTTTGTCCGACAGTAAGAGACGATATTGCTTTTGGTTTGGAAAACATTGGTTTGTCTTCTAGAGAAATAGATAAGCGCATTGAAGAAGCATTAGCTCTAACAGGAGTTTCTCACTTAGTAGATCGCATTCCCCATCATCTTTCAGGGGGAGAAAAATGTATGGTAGCGATCGCCGCAGTTATTGCTATGCTGCCGCAAATTGTACTTTACGACGAACCCAGTGCAAATTTGGATTTAAGAGCGAGAAGAAGACTGATCGAATTTTTACAAACATCTCAAGAAACAGCAATTATCGCTTCTCACGATTTAGAATTAATTTTGGAAGTATGCGATCGCGTAATTTTACTCGATCGAGGACGAATTGTTGCCGATGGAATTCCCAGCGAAGTCATGAGAAATAAATCCTTGATGGAAGTAAATGGTTTGGAAGTTCCCCATTCGTTGACCCATTATCACCGAGATTCATAGCTTTTAGCGGTTAGCCATTAGCTTGGTTTATCGGTTTTTATGTTGATTTTTAACGGGGGTCAGAGCAACCTAAATAGCTAATAGCTTCAAGATAAATACAATGCTGGAAAGTAGAAAGTTTGTATCTGGTACTTAGTTAATGTCAAAATTGCTGTAAGACTAAAGAATAGACGAAATGAATAATTCACCGCAAAACGAGTCAGTACAGCTTGACGATGCTACGGCTAGAGAATTAATGCGATCGCTACTGCATAAAGAAGGTACTTGGATCGACTGGGGCAAAAACTGTCAGACCTTACAAAAGTCTGGTTATAGTCCTCAAGTAATTTTTGAAGAGACGGGCTTTCAAGCCAGCCAGCAAAACCTGATTATTGTTGCGGCTCAAGTTTACGATACTCTGGTAAAATCTGGCGTAAATGAAAAAGTATTAGCTTACTTTCGCGGACCTAGAAGCGACGTTTTATATGAATTCCGCGTTCTCAGTCAACAGCAAAGAACTGCTGCTGGCTTACTTGCTTACGATAAACAGTTAGACGTAGACGAAGCTCATCAGGTAGCTAGAGTTATTCAAGATGTGTCTCGTTTGTCTCAGCTACCAGAAGCTTTTACCAACCATCCAGGGGATTGGGTAGCTTATACAAATTGGAAACGAGCGCGTCAGAAAAAAGATTTACAAGAGCGATCGCGCCTGATTGCCAAAGGACTAAAATTTGCTCATTCACCAACTGCGAGAGCGGAAATAGAAAAGCTATTAAGCGATTTTACCGTAGTTTCGGCAGCCACCGCACCCTTACTACCTCTCTACCGTTTAGAACTAGAAGAAGAATTACCCCGTATCGTTCCTTTAGTAGGAACTTATCCCCTAACTCGCCAAGCAATAGAGACAGTAGGTTCTGTAGAAGTTCGAGAACCATTTGCTCATATTAAAGTTAATGAGGGGACTTTTGTTCCCGTTCCTGGATGGCAGGCAGTACTAAAAGCAAGCGATCCCGTAGCTTATTTGTGTTCGAGCGATCGCCTGCCTAAATTCTTGACGACAACAGAAGAAGTATTGGTCATTGTCGATCGTGCCAGTCGAGAATGGGATATTAACAGCTACTTTCTAGTAGAGGTAGAGGGCAATATAGAACTGCGATGGTTAGAAGCCGAACCTAGTAATTCTGACTCAATAATCGGTCAGCTTGTTGTAGTCCTGCGTCCCAAAAAAATTCTCGATGAAAATAATCTGCTCGAACCTTGGCAAATGGATGACTGACACCCCAGAGAAACAGTAAAAGCAGTGAAAACAATGAAATCAGAAACTTTCTACTTTTCTTGATGTTTGACTAGTATGATTCATACTTTACTTTATACAAGTAGGAAATATTGTCATTCAATTCTTTTTCTCTAGTTTTTCTTCGAAATATTCTTCATATTTTTTAAACACGTATTCACCAGGAATATCTTGTTTAAATTCTTTAGGAAGACGATAATTATCCACTGTATATTCATTTCTAATAATTGAAATTAATTGATATGGTACTAGCCATTTTTCTAATAATTTTAATAGCTTACTAAAATCGTAATATGATTTTTTGTGCCTATTCATCAATCCTATATATTGAATTAGACTGGCATAAGTTTTAGGTTCTCTACTTGCTTGAGGAACTTCAATAATAGGTGCTAGTTTTTCAAAGGCTTCAAAATTTTCTATTACCATACCTACTAGTTCTTGAGAATCTCGTAAATCTCTACCCTTGAGACAATCGATAATATCCGACACTGCTTTTAATACAGAATAGTCAGCAAGTTTATATTGTTTAAATAGACGCAGTAATTTTAAACCGAATTCGTGTTCTGCAATTAGATTGATTTCTTTGATATAGCACTGTAATGCAACTTTTCCTTCTTCAGTATTTAGTAAAGGTAAAATTTCGGTTACTTTTTCTTCGACTTTATCTAGAAACTCTTGCCGATCGATGTTTTCGGTTAAATTTTCTACTACAAAATTATAAAGTTTTTGCTGTTTATAACTACGAAAGCGTAACTCGGTTTGTTCTATTCGTAAAAAGCTTTTTTGGGTGACAATTCCAGCTTTTAATAGCTGTGCGCTGTTGTTTAAAATTTGATATTCAATATCTTTTTTGTTTAAAGCAATTTTAATCCGAACAAACATCAAAAATTCTTTATTATCGAATTTATCATTATCAAGTTTTGCTAGTTTTTCTCCAATTGCTGATAGTTCTTCTAGAGATTTATTGTGTCTAAAAGCTACACCTGTAGGAACTTGCGGTTTACCATATTTGTCACGAAAATAATTTATATATTTTCTGATAAAGCTTTGTTCTCCCCAGATAAAAGAACGTCCACCATATTTAACAATTGGAAAAGCACCGACGCTTAACATAGCGGCAATACTAATTAATACGTATGTTGGAAGAGAGCCATCAGATTCTTCAGCAACATAATTTTTAGCTGGTTTGGAGTCTAACTGTTCTTTTAAATTTAAATTTTTCTGCTCTGAATTATTTTCTTTTAAATTCTTATGGTCGTTTTGCGCTTCTTTTTTTTGCTCGTCTTTTTTCTGCGGCGACTCCTCTTTTTCTAATTCTTCTAAGAGTCGATTGCGTTCGTTTGCTTTATCATTAATTTCATTAAGCTGTTCGATTAATTGATCGGGTGACAGTTGAGCGTTAATAGGGATATTAATGCTAAAAGTTGAAAGCGGTACGGCAATAAAAAAAAGTAATTTTAGATAAAAGCTAGACATTATATGAGGTATACCCAAACTCAATTGATGAATTTAGAGTACCCACACAATAAAAAGAATTTACTAATACAAATCGCTTTAACCATTTAGTATTTGCTTTTTGTGAATTGAGCTAATTTACCTACTTAAGCTCCGCAATGAAAAAAATGGCGATTTTTGGGATTGAAATTGTATTTTATTGCAAGTTTTCTTATTATTGTTTTGCTAATGTCTATTACTTGAATTTATGACAACTTAGCTCTAATTTCTTCTACTCGCTTGCGATTTACTCCTAAATCCGATTTACCCAAGCGGGAAGCCGAACGAACGTGAACTACATTGGCAGCTTCATCGCGATAAAACTCGACATCGTCAACAAATCCCATTAGCTTGCTTTGGAATTCTGCATACAGATAATTGTCAGTTTCTTCAACAATAGTCGTTTTGTCCATGCTTTCAACGACTTGTTTAATCTCGGAAATTGACGCTAATGGTAAAGGGTCAATTTTGGCTGGTTTTTCATCACTCTGACTATTAACGCAATTAGGTGTGTCGGGGCAAGCAGCTAATTTGCCGTTGGTTACTCCCAAGTTGTCTGGTTTGGTTCCTGTAAAGTTAAACATCAATACTATCTCCTTATGAAGCTTTGGCGATCGCAGTATGGTCGTTCAACAACTCAATCGCTTTTTGATATTGTAAATCTGCTTCGGTACCAATTTGAGCAAAACTAATTGGTTCTTGTTCTACTACCCAGTCTGGCAAGATTCCTAGTTTGTTAATATCTTTATGATTGGGAGTTTCATATTTGGCTACCGTTACTGCCAATCCCGCACCGTCTGGTAATTCAAACAAAGATTGAATCAAACCTTTACCAAAAGTTTTTTGCCCTACTAACAACGCTCTGTCGTTATCCTGAAGTGCGCCCGCTAAAATTTCACTCGCACTAGCCGTTCCTTGATTGACTAATACAATTAAAGGCTCGTTGGTTAAAATTTCACGATTGGATACAAAACTACCCAAAGCCCCCTGACGGTTGACAGTATAGACAATAGTGCTATCTTCCAACCACATTTTGGCAATTTCTACTCCTGCTTGTAACAAACCGCCTGGATTATTTCTCAAGTCAAGGATATAAGCTTCTGCTCCTTCTTGCTCTAGCTTACTGACACCGTGAGCGATTTCTTTAGCAGCGTTGGCACTAAACTGATTGAGGCGCACGTAACCAATAGGAGTGTCGGTATGAGTATCTAAAGTAATATAGACAGGATTGAGAGCGATGCGATCGCGCACCAGTTTAACCGTTCGCACCTGAGAATCTGACTGTACTCTTAGAGAAACTTCAGTTCCTATCTGACCTCGCATTCTTGATGCGGCTTCATCTAAAGTCAAAGTTTTGGTGCTAACCCCGTCAATTTCTAAAATGAGATCTTTGGGTTTGATTCCCGCAGCTTCAGCAGGAGAACCTGCCAGGGGCGATACTACCTCAATTAATTTAGTTTCTGAGTCGAGATTGATTTGCAGTCCTACTCCCGATAGTTCGCCAGAAGTATTTACCTGCAAACTGCGATACTGGTCTGGTCTAAGAAGTCTGGTAAAGGGATCGTCGAGACGAGACAGCATTTCTTCAATTGCTTCATAAGTCTCATCGCGATCGCGCAAGGGTTTTTTGACGAATTCCTGGCGCATCAGCCACCAGTTTTGATGATTGAAAGTGGCATCTATATAAGCCTGGTTGACAATTCTCCAAGATTGTAATAGTAATTTTTGTTCTTCAGTAAACGCCGCAGCCGCAGGAGTAAACCAAATAAGAGAAAAACTCAGCCAAATACATACCAGTAAAGTGACCCAGAAAGCTTTTTTGACCATTAATTAGATAATCGAATTTTGTTTATCTTATTAATTTAACGATTCTTTTTCAATTGTTACCACCACACCCATAGAGATAAACGCTAAAATGTTTAGTGTTTTTGAGACAGAGCAAATAACCGAACTAAAATATAACGTATAATACATTCTGAGAAAAAAGCACCGCAGCGTAAAGCTATGTTAAATTTCTAATAGGGAACTATACTTTTTTCGGTTTTAGTTCTTCTGCGGACTCAAACAACAAAAACATACGTTAGTACGAATTTGCGTGTAGCCTACAGGCACAAAGCTTTAACGTACTAAAAATTTATACCTCAACCAACAAACGTAGATTACTTTGCTCTCATAAAGCAAATTTCTGCGCTCGAAGTCTCAAGGACTTTGTTTGGTTAGTTCGGTAAAAAAAAGATTATCCATACATTATTTTTGTTAGCTAATTAAACAAGCTTCATGTTTTCTAAACAAGTAACTGACTCAAAGCCCTTTCAGTGGTTTGAAGACCGTCTAGAAATTCAGGCGATCTCTGATGACGTAACTAGCAAATACGTACCACCCCACGTTAATATCTTTTATTGCCTTGGTGGAATTACCCTGGTTTGCTTCCTCGTCCAGTTTGCTACTGGATTTTGCATGACTTTTTATTACAAACCTACTGTAACCGACGCTTTTGCTTCGGTGCAGTATTTAATGAATGAAGTAAACTTTGGCTGGTTGATTCGTTCCATTCATCGCTGGTCTGCCAGTATGATGGTTCTGATGATGATCCTGCATACTTTCCGTGTTTATCTTACTGGTGGTTTTAAGAAACCACGCGAACTAACCTGGATCACTGGAGTAATTATGGCGGTACTTACCGTAAGCTTTGGTGTTACTGGTTATTCTCTGCCTTGGGATCAAATTGGTTACTGGGCGGTGAAAATCGTTTCTGGAGTTCCCGCAGCAATTCCCATTGTCGGCGACCAGATGGTAGAACTTTTGAGAGGTGGTACCAGCGTCGGTCAAGCTACTTTAACTCGCTTCTATAGCTTACACACCTTCGTTCTGCCCTGGTTGATCGCAGTATTCATGCTGCTACATTTCTTAATGATTCGCAAACAAGGTATTTCTGGTCCTTTGTAAGCCAGATTTGTCTGACTAAATAAAGATTGGCTCTTGTCCAAACTCGATCGGGAAGAAGATTGCACTATAAAATCAATTATTCTTCCCCAGATAAATTAACTTAACTCTGAGGGCAGTCTGTCGTTTTTGGCTTCTGCCACTTCAGAGTATTAAAAGGAGAAAACTATGTCCACATTGAAAAAGCCCGATTTAACCGATCCAGCTTTACGCGCTAAGTTAGCCAAAGGCATGGGTCACAACTACTACGGCGAACCAGCTTGGCCTAATGACCTGTTGTACACCTTCCCCATTGTAATTTTGGGAACTATCAGCTTGATAGTGTGTCTGGCAGTTTTAGATCCAGCTATCGTCGGCGAACCTGCAAATCCCTTCGCTACTCCTCTGGAAATTTTACCTGAATGGTATTTATACCCAGTATTCCAAATTTTACGGGTACTACCTAACAAACTATTAGGTATTGCCGCTCAAGGTGCTGTACCTTTGGGCTTAATATTAGTTCCTTTTATAGAGAACGTTAATAAGTTTCAAAATCCATTCCGTCGTCCCGTAGCTACTACCATATTTCTATTTGGTACTTTGGTAACTATTTGGTTGGGAATTGGTGCTACTTATCCTATCGACGAGTCTTTGACTCTTGGCTTATTTTAAGCACATCGAACTAACCTTAAATTATTAAATTGGCAACGCTTGCGTTTGACTTTGGTTGGGTTTTAGAACATCCGATTGAAGCGATCGCAAGCGTTAGTTTTTTAGAAAAAAGAAATTATATTAGTTCATGCCTTGATTTTTTTTGCCAAAATGAGGAGAAATCATAGCTTATATTTGACTGTTATCGCTAAAGAATGAAAGTAAAACAAATAAAGAAAATAGTAAGCTGGCTGTCTATAGTGGCGATCGCTAGTATAGTAATCTTTGGGCTAAGACAACCTGCAACTGCTCAACTAGAGCCAAAACACTATACAGAATTAGAATTCCCACCGCTTCCCGAAGTCGAACTACCAGAATACGAACGCTATCAGTTAGATAACGGCATGGTAGTTTATCTCGTTGAAGATCGGGATTTACCTTTGGTTAAAGGGACGGCAATTATTAGAACTGGTTCGCGTTACGAACCCTCAGACAAAGTTGGATTGGCATCAATTACTGGTACGCTAATGCGTAGCGGTGGAACGGAAAGTCACCCGGCAGAAGAATTAAATTTGCTTTTAGAACAGAAAGCCGCCAGCGTCGAAACAGGTATTGGTACGACTTCGGGCAATGCTAGCTTTAATACCCTAACTGAAGATTTAGATACGGTATTTCCGCTTTTTGCCGAAATAATTCGCCAACCTGCATTTGCACCCGCAAAATTAAATCTGGCGATCTCCCAAAATAAAGGACAGATTGCTCGTCGTAATGACGATCCCGATAGTATTGCCGAGCGCGAGTTTGATAAATTGGTTTACGGTGCCAATAGTCCCTATGCTCGCACCGTTGAATATCAAACTTTAAACAATATTACCCGTGAGGATGTAGTCAATTTTTATCAACAGTATATTCGCCCCGACAGCATAATTCTAGGCATCGTTGGTGATTTTGATTCTGAAGCTATAAAAACCAAAATTACCGAAGCATTTGGCGATTGGAATCCTACTTCAGAACTACCTCCTTTAGAGGTTCCCAATGCCACACAAGAATTTAGCGACGGTTTATTTTTGGTAGATCGTCCTCAACTAACACAAAGTAACGTTTTAATCGGTCATCTTGGAGGTAAATTCAAGAATCCCGACTACCCCGTTCTCAGCGTGTTAAATGGGGTGCTAAATGGCTTTGGCGGACGTTTGTTTGATGAGGTGCGATCGCGTCAAGGGTTAGCCTATAGCATCTATGGCTACTGGAATCCCAATTATGACTATGACGGTACCTTTGTCGCTGGAGGACAAACTCAATCAAATACTACCGTACCCTTTATCAAATCGGTCTTAGGAGAAATCGAACAGTTACGCACTACACCTATTACCGAAGCTGAATTATCTAATGCCAAAGAATCAATTCTCAATTCTTTCGTGTTTAACTTTCAAACTCCCGATGCCACTCTATCGCGGTTAATGCGTTACGAATATTTTGGCTATCCTGAAGACTTTATTTTTCAGTATCAAGATGGGGTTAAGAATACGACAGTTGAAGATATTCAAAGGGTTGCCAAAGAACATTTGCATCCAGAAAAAATGGTTACTTTAGTTGTTGGAAATTCCCAGGCGATTGAACCACCTCTTACAAGTTTGAATCGAGAAATAGAGACTGTAGATATTTCTATTCCCCAACCCTCTTAAATTTAGATTATTTGCTAGCGATCGCCGATAATGACTGAGGTTGTAACGAGCGATCGCCATACAGTTATTTTGGTCGTTTTAAACTGGAGTATTGACGAATAGTTTTTCCAGTACCGCATCGTATAGTTACTACAAAAGATTATTTTTACTGTCGCTTTGGTAAATAAACTTTAAAGACTGAACCACTAAATGGCGATCGATAATTAAATTTTTATGACTCTTATCGAACTTTAACAGATATTGCCAGAGTAAATTACTGTCTCCTCCCGTAAACACGATTTGACTGTAAGGAAAACTCTCAAGCCAATCATCGATAAAGCTGGTAATTCCTGCAATGAGAGTATGAATGACTCCAGAGGCAATTGCTGTTTTGGTGTCCAAACTCCAGCGATTGGGTAGAGATTGGGGTAGCTCTATTTTGGGTAAAGCTGCGGTTTTTTGTGGTAAAAAAGTAAGTTGCGCTCGCAATCCAGGCAGAATCGCACCACCAACTAACTTTTGTGCGGCATCTATCCCTGTAAAAGTTAATGCCGTACCGCCATCTATTACTAAGGCAGGATAGCCGTAAATTTCTCCCGCACCATAAACAGCCAAAGCGCGATCGATACCCAATGTGGAATAAAGATTTTTTACAGGAATGTCTTGTAAAGTTATCTGTCTTAACAAAGAATAGTCCAACCATAACTTTGTCTGTTGGGGGACTACTGAAGCCAAATAAATGGGTAATACCTCGCCAGTTTGAGAACTGAAAATTTGTTTAATTAATGTATCGCGATCGCTTCTATTCGATAAATGCTGGCAACTGCCAAATTCAATTGCTACCTCGCCTTGGAATAACCCCCAATTTATTCTTGAGTTTCCTATGCTCAAACCCAACCAGTCGTTCATTATATAATGGATTTAAAATGTATTAGTACCGATCGTACATTCTAGGTAATTTTTGAATGGCTACTCACTACTTTATTGCCAACGATCTGAATTTAGATAGTGTCTATCAACAGCTACTGCACTGGTTTAAAGTCAGACAGTATGAAGTTAATGGCAAAGAAAGCAAAGGCGAGTATCTAATTCAAGCCAGAAAAACCAGCTTACTGAGAACTTTTACAGGAACCAATCTAGCTTTTAAAGTTAGAATACACTGGTCGCAGCCAAGCGATCGCGCTAATGAATTTGTTATTGAAACCACTACGGGAAAATGGATTTCTAACTTTGCAGGCGCGGGTATAACCTCCATATTTACAGGCGGACTTACAATTATTACTGGATTGGCAGGTGCGGGTTGGACGGTTATTTTAGAAAATAGCCTCGTTGAATATGTAGAGAATTCTTTGCAGTGTACGAGAATTAAACCAGAACTAAGCTTTAAAATCGATAATCCTTTTAGTAACGTTCCAGCTACTGATGTGGTTGAAGCTAATAGCCAAACAGAGCTTTCGGCTAGAGAAAAAGCCGAAGCCAAGGTAAAAATAGAATTACAAAAATTGGAACGCGCTTATCAGGCAGGAATATTAGAGCCGACTGAATATTTTGCCAAAAAAACGGCATTAGAAGCTACTGTAGAGCGTTATGAAATTGATTTTGCAATCGAAGCCCAAATAGCAAAATTAGAACAAGCCTTTATTGAAGGCATTTTAGACGAACGAGAGTATGAAGCTAAAGTCGCTAGCGTAGCCAAGCAAATAGAAGAACAAATTTTGCAACAGCGACTAAAGGAAAAACAAGAAGAGTATATAGCCAAACTAAAACAGTCTTTAAAACAGGGCGTTCTCTCTCAGGCAGAATACGAAGCTAAGATAGCCAGTCTCGATGCTTCTTAATAAAAATTTTGGCTTTAATTCTAGATAAAAGTTTTTAGGTCAATAATCTAGCCTAATCTAAAATATGGAGAGTTAGCTGGAGTAAAGATAATGGCTGCCAATGAAGAAAAGCTACTGTTACAAGCAGTCAAACAAAAAAACTGCGAGCGCGTCGCAGAATTATTAGATAAAGGTGTAGATCCTAACGGTAAAGACGAACGAGACAATACTGCTTTGTTTTATGCTGCTCGACTTAGCGATCGCCAGATCTTCGATTTGTTGCTACAGAATGGTGCCGAAGTTAACTGTTACAATCGTCCCCACTATCTAACGCCTTTGATGGTTGCTGCAGCAGCTAACTCTGTGGACATTGTAGCCAGCCTAATCGCCGCAGGTGCAGACGTTAATACCTTTAATGACGATGGAACACCCGCTCTAGCGATCGCCGCTTATAAAGGTTATTTATCTGTGGTTAAGCTGTTAATTAGTGCAGGTGCTAACGTCAACCATCTAGATGAAGATGGCGATAATCCTTTAAATTTAGCGATCGCCAATGGTCACACAGAAATTGTCACCGAATTAGTTCGAGCGGGTGCGGCACTTAATAACCTCGATGAAAATGGCGATACTCCTCTAGTGTTGGCAACGGAAACTAACGATCTAGCAATGGTCAAAACTTTAGTCGAAGCTGGTGCCGAAGTTAACTTAGCAACAGTAGAAGCAGAAACAGTACTGGCGATCGCTGCAGGTAATGGCAATAAAGTAATAGTAAGTTATTTGATTTCCGCAGGTGCTGAAGTTAATCGCCAGGATATACGGGGAGAAACGCCTTTACATTTGGCAACGGTAGAAGGCTATCGAGAAATTGTCGAAATTTTACTACAGGCTGGTGCGGTAGCAGATGTACGCAACCATTTAGGCGATACACCTTTAATGGTAGCTGCGCTACAGGGATATCGAGAAATTGCCTCTTTACTTTTAGCCGCAGGTGCCGATCCTAACGCCGTCAATAAGAGAGAAACACCTCTAACTCTAGCGGTATCGCAAGGTCATGTGCCTCTTACCGAGATCTTACTCCAAGCAGGAGCTAATCCCGATACTAAGTTTGCCGACGGCAAAACTATTTTAATGCACGCAGGCGATCGCGGAAATTTTGCCATTATGCGCGCAGCAATCTCCGCAGGTGCCGATGTCAATCTACAAGATAGTTCTGGTGCTACGGCTTTAATGTGGGCTAGCCATCGTGGTTATGCCGATGGAGTTAAAATTTTGTTAGAGATCGACAAAGTAAATCTCAATCGTCGCAATCGCGGAGGCTACACGGCTTTGATGCTAGCAAAATTTAACGATTGTCAGGAGATAGTTGAGTTATTAACAGCAGCAGGAGCAAAGGAGTAGCGATCTGTCAATATCTAATTAATGAGCTTTCCTGCCCCCTGGCGAAGCGGTGCTTTACAAAAGCGATTCTTTATCCCTCCTTAATTAGCAGTAAGATTGAGAATTGGTATACTCGTTGTTTATCGCTTTTAGTTAGCCTGTGAAAATTGCAATTATTACAGCCTGTTTTTTGCCTCTGATTGATGGCGTTACCGTTAGTGGTTTGCAGAGATTGCAGAAACTCAGTCAGTGGGGACATGAAGTTTTATTATTTTGTCCCGACTATAGCAGTCTGGCAAAAGATTATCCTAACTGGCGAGATTATACAGGCAATATTTTACCTGGAGTAAGAATTGTCAATCTTGAAAGCGATTTGTTTGTCGGGTTGGAATACGAACTCAACCCTAGTCGTCGTTCTTATAAAACTGTTTTAGCAGAATTAGAAAAATTTCAGCCAGATATCGTTCATGTAGACGAACCAGAAAGATTATTTGTTAGTTTGTGGCGAGTAGCTGGAGTTGATTATGCCAAACGTGCTGGTATTCCCTGCATCAGCTTTTTTAGAACCAATTTTTTAGATTATGTAGAAGATTATTTTAAATTACCTGGAATCATTATGGCTATTGTCCGTAGCGCGATCGCCAAAATGATAGTTTATGTTTATAATTCCTACGATCTGACTTTAGTTACCAGTCAAATTACCGAACCCAAAGTAAGAGCTTTGGGAATTAAAAACACTTTACACTCTAACCTAGTTGGTTTTGATGCCGAGCGATTTAAACATACCTCTCCTCAAGCAAACTTTTTCGAGCAGCAGTACGGAATTACTAGAGTAGACGAGCAAATCAAGCTGGTGTTTCTCGGTAGGCTCTATCCCGATAAAGGTTGGAATTTTACCCTTCGCGTCTTTCCAACAATAGCAAGTAAAATCGATCTAGATCGTATTGCGATTATAATTATGGGGGATGGTCCCATGCGTCAGGAAATAGCGGATAAGTTGGGTAAGTTAACTCCTCACGTTCATTTTTTGGGACGAATATCTCCTCAAGATGTCCCCGCAGTTTTGGTTAATTGCGACTTACACGTTACTACTTCAGAAAAAGAAACTAGAGGCTTAACTATTTTAGAAGCTTTAGCCGCAGGTATTCCCGTACTCGCTCCCCGTGCTGGCGGTGTCGTAGAAAATATTGAAAATGGCAAAAATGGCTTTTTGTATACACCTCAAGACGAGGAAGATTTTGCCAATAAACTGCAAACTTTAGTTGAAAATAAAGCACTCAGGAAAGAAATGGGAACCTATGGTAAACAAACCGTAGATAAATACAGTTGGGATAACAGCATCCGCAACTTAGTTGAAATTTGGGAACAACAAATCGCGCTTAAATCTACCAAAAAGCGGCAAAAATAATTTACTACATTACGATTCAACTTTATTTAAAGCATTAATTGTGATATTTTAAGCACTTTAAACAAGTCTTACATTTAATTATTTAATCTTCGTTTATGAATTTTTAGGTACAGACAAATCATTGCTTATCAATCAACCAAAATCAATAACAATTATTCCCAGAATCTACTGTTGCCGAACGTTTTCTTGCCAACAAAAATGAAATAGGCAATAGCGTACAGTAAATAGATAACAAACTTGTTTGTTCGGTATAAGTTGCGATCTGAAAGCATTTCGTTTTTGTAGTTGGTAAAAATACTTAAAGCAAAATAATGATAGAGAAATATATGCAAATTAATAGATAAAAACCAAAGTACAAAAGCTACGAACGAGTATATTCCGTAGCTAACTGTCGAGAAAGTAACAAAGATAGAAATATATGTGCTTTAGGTGTTATTACTGTTGCTGATTGGAGCTTGACAACATTTTAATTTATATAGAAATCAGTTTATATAACTTTAAATTGATTGAAATAAAAACCGATATATTTATGCTTCGGTATGGCTATTAAAGATAATAAATCCCCTTTGGCGATCGAGCTTCTCGARCTAAGTAAAGAATACAGTAATTTTACAGGCAAAAGCGGTTTTAAAAGTAGCAATAAAAATTTAATTTTAGATGAAACTGGAGAGCAGGTACTAGTTAGAATTACTACTGGTAGAAGGAATGGATTTGTACTCGGATCTAACATATTAGGATTTACAACTGAAGATAACGATCCTGAATCAGAAATTCAGTTTATCGAAGAATTTATTCCAATCGAAAATATCAATACTTCTCTTGAAACCAAACTTGAAAATCGTTTATTACTTGGAGTAGTTCCCGTATACGAATCGATCGCAGGTTCGGGAAATGTTACGAGCCAAGCTGACTTCATTCATGAAGCAAATAGAGTTAGAAAATCTTTGCCTCTTGGCTATGACGGTACGGGTATAAAAATTGGCGTTCTCAGTGATAGTTACAACAGCAAAAATGGAGCCGCTGGTAATATTGCTTCGGGAGATTTACCCAATGACGTTACCGTTATTAGTCGCAATGGAGAACTACAAGATATTTCTAATGGTTCCGATGAAGGTCGAGCCATGCTACAGCTAATTCACGACCTCGCACCAGAAGCCGATCTTTTATTTGCTACGGCTTTTACAGGTGAATCTAACTTTGCCAACAATATTCGCGCTTTAGCCGAAGCGGGTGCAGATATCATTGTCGATGATGTTGTTTACTTTGGCGAACCATTTTTTCAAGATGGCATTGTGTCTTTAGCTGTCGAGGATGTAGTGAATGACTACGGAGTAGCCTATTTTTCTTCGGCTGGTAATAATGCTTCTAAGTCTTATAAGTCGGATAATTTTGCAGGTGTAGCCGATACCAATCTCGATAATATTTTAGAGCAAGATCCGAATTTAGATGATGCTATGGATCGGGTTGATGCTAATGGAAATGTAATACAGGGTGACTTTACTGTTTCTCCAGAAGGCTATAGCTATCATGACTTCGATCCCAATGCTAATAGCGTCGATAACCGCCAGCAAATTAGACTTAATAACGGTCAGAGAATTAGATTTGTCATGCAGTGGGATGACCCTTTCTACACTGCTGGAGGAGTCGATACCGATATAGATCTCTTTCTGCTCGATTCTAACAACAAAGTTGTTGCCTACTCATTTAACGACAACGTTAACAATAGAACTCCCCTTGAGTATTTAGATTTTGCCAACACTAGCGGTAGTAGCCAGAACTACGATCTGGTTATTGGTAAATATAGCGGTTCCGATCCAGGACGGCTCAAATATATCAATTTTGGCTCTAGCGTAACTCCCGAATACTTTACCAACAGTTCGACAATTTACGGTCACGCTGCTGCTGCTAACGCCGAGGCTGTGGGTGCAGTTCCCTATTACAGACAAGATCGACCCGAATCTTTTACAGCTTTAGGACCGACAACTTTCTTTTACGAGTATGTAACTGATACTAACGGTAATCCTATAGCCGTAGTTCGTAAAAACAATCCAGAAGTTAGAAATAAACCAGATATTACCGCAATTGACGGTACGGATACCACTTTTTTTGGTTCTGATGTCGATGGGAATGGTTTTCCTAACTTTTTTGGTACTTCCGCCGCCGCACCCCACGCAGCAGCGATCGCAGCACTATTAAAACAAGCCGAACCAAATCTAACTTCAACTGAAATTTATCAGCGTTTGCAATCTAGCGCGATCGATATTGGTAATTCTGGTTTTGATAATCTAACTGGTAATGGTTTGATTAATGCCTATAAAGCTATTTACGGTGAAGCTATTGCTAAATCTCTAATTTTCAGCGACGATTTTGAAGATGGAGATTTACCCCTCGTTTACAAAACTAATAGTAACGGTGGAGGAAGAATTAGAGTAACTACTAACAATAATCCTGTCGGAAATTATCATTTAACTCTAGACAACTCTTTTGCTAACGTTAACTCCCTCAATGAATTTGTTTTAGATTTAGACACTACAGACTATTCTGATATTCAACTCAGCTTCGACCAAAAAGAATTTAACGATAACGACCACGCGATGGCTAACAGTTTTACTGGTTCGGTAAATGCTGACGGGGTAGCTTTGAGCGTAGATGGTAATACCTGGTATAGGTTAATTTCTCTGACGGGTAGTAACTCTACCAATACCTACCAAACTCATGCCTTTAATCTAGATGACTTTGCCGACTTTAATAATCTAACTTTAGGTTCTAACGTCAAGCTTAAGTTTCAGCAGTATGGTTTAAATCCGATTAATTCAAACAATTCTAGTACTTCCGATGGTATGGCTTTTGACAACATCGTTATTACTGGAACTTTAAACGGTAGCAATAGCAAAGATCGACTTACAGGTGGAATTGAAGACAATAGTATTGCAGGTCAAGGTGGTAAAGATCGTCTCAACGGTAGAGAAGGTAACGATACCCTTAGCGGGGGCGACGATAACGATCTAGTTGCGGGTGAAGCCGATAACGATGTGCTAAACGGAGACAACGGCAGCGATCGCGTTTATGGTGATGCTGGAGATGATGTTGTTTCTGGTGACGATGTTAATGATTTACTTAAAGGCGGCGATGGCAATGACTCTCTAGCTGGAGGTGAGGGTAACGATCGCCTTTACGGAGAAAACGATAGCGATACTCTTGCTGGCGGTAACGGACGAGATATCTTGTACGGCGGCGCGGGAGACGATTTTATCGATGGTGGCGCGTTAGGCGATCGCCTGTTTGGTAATGGAGGAGCAGATACTTTTGTACTTAGATCGGGAGACGGTAGCGACCTTATTTACGATTATGCAGATAATCACGACACCTTTGGACTAGCCGATAGCCTCAGCTTCGAGCAGTTAGCTATCGCTCAAAATGGCTCTAATACCGAAATCAAAGTTCAAAGTACAGATGAGTTGTTAGCAAGGCTTTACAGCGTCGATGCCAGTGTAATTGACTCTGGTGATTTTAATTTGGTATAAAAATTAACTCAAATATTATGTTTAAAGCGATCGTAGCTCCAATATCTTTTAGTTTACTTACTATATTTGGCATTCAGCTTCAGCCTGCTAATGCTTTTAATCTTACTCTCGAATCTGGTAGTAACATTGCTACCTATGATGATGATTTTGATACTACTGGCAGTCTTGGTTTTAGCGATTGGCAAGTAGATGATGATAGGTTGCTAACCGAGACAGGTTGGTTTTATCGTTTGGGAAGCGGTCAGGCACAGCCTTTAGATACCCTTACTGAAGGTACTTTTACTAATAATGGTAGTTCGGCAACGCTTAACTATAGCGGTACGGGTTTTACTATGGATTTAGATTTATCCCTAGCCGATGATGGTTCTACCCTCGGTCAAACGGCGACAGTAACTAACACTAGTGGTTCTAATCTCAACTTCAATCTTTATTTTTATCAAGATTTAATTGCTAGTATTGGTAATAGTGGCGATCGCGTGAGTATTGACAGCAACAGCTATACCGCTACTCAAACTGGAGATCTTTACGAAATTACTACTACAGTAGAGCAAACTTCTACAGGATTGAGCGATCGCAATGCTGAAGTAGATGTAATTGACTTTAACGAAGATACTCTATATGACAAATTACTAGAACCATCAGGCGAAAATTTAGTTTTAAATAATAGTTCTCCGAACAATAATTTAAGTGCCGTTTCCTCTAACGAAAATCTAGTCGTAAATAATTATTTAGATAATGATTTAGAAGCAGCTTCATCTACTAGCGATCCTGTAACTTCGGCATACGAATGGAACTATAATTTAAGCGATGGCGAATCATTTCAGGTAACTACTAATAGTGCAGCCGTTCCTTTTGAGTTTTCTCCTGGTTTGGGGATTTTACTATCGGGAATTATTGCAGGTGGTTGCTATTTCAAACGAAAGCTAAAGAAACCGAGCGATAAATAACACACTGAAATACACTGTTTTCAAGTTAAAAAAAGAAAATATAAAAAAAGGTTGAACAATTCATTGTTTGATAACTAAGCGGAAAAATCATTCGTTTTATTTATTTAAAAAATTTTTGTTTGATAACTAAGCCTCCAAAAAGCTCTATCTAGGGAACGATTTGGCTGATAAACCAAATGCAGTACAAATGAGAATAATAAATCTCATGGAGTATTTAATGAAATTAAATAATTTTAATAAACGGCTTTCGATTGTAAGACGCTGGGTTACTACAACTCTATTATCTCTTTTAGCGATCGCTTTGATGTGGCAAGGTGCTTTTATCCCCAACCATACAGCTATGGCAGCTGACTTTGGTAACGAAGTTCGAGGCAAGGCTAGTGAAGACGCAGGTTCGACCAAAGACTTTATTCGAGATACAGCACAAGAAGTTAAAGAAACTGCTAGAGAAAATGCTGCGAAAGTCGATCGCGCTACAGACGAAAATAGTTTTCTTGAAAATAAAGCTAAAAGAGATGCGGCTCGAATTCAAGAAAAAGCCAATAAAGATGCCGCTCGCACTCAAGAAGCAGTAGACGAAAGTAAAAATTTCGTTGAAAGCACCGTTGAAAATATTAAAGATGCTTTTAGCAATTAGACTCTAGGCACTATGATTTAGGTAATAAAAGGCACTAGTTAGTAGGTAGTTAGCTCAAACCTTCTACCTACTAATATTGTTTATCCGTTCAAACCTCGCGATCGAAACCATATTTATTTTTGATTTGAGAGTTAAAATACTGACCTACAGAGGAACTTTCTTTCAATTCTCGATAAACTGATTGAGGTACGTCGAGATATTTGTAAACGCTACCGTTATTAAAAACAACTTTAAGAATTTGTTTGTTCTCGTCGTAATCAAAAGATTTAATCGCTTCACTTTGAGATTTAAGTAGGGGAAAAGCAATAACGTCGCGAATGCTAGGAGAGTCTGCCAACAACATTACCAGACGATCTATTCCAATGCCCAAGCCGCCAGTAGGAGGCATTCCGTATTCTAAAGCCGCTAAAAAGTCTTCGTCTACGTCTTGTGCCTCTAAATCTCCTGCCGCTTTTTTGGCTGCCTGTGCTTCCAGTCTCTGTCTTTGATCTAAAGGATCTGTCAACTCAGAAAAACTATTGGCGGTTTCTCTACCAACGATAAATAGTTCAAATCTTTCGACCATACCTGGCTTACTGCGATGGGGTTTTGCCAAAGGGGAAATTTCTACAGGATAGTCAACTACAAATGTTGGTTGAATTAAAGTTGCTTCTACTTTTTGCTCGAAAGCTTCGTTAAGTAATTTACCAATGCTGCTACATTCTGCTGGAACTTCAATTCCTGCATTTTGTGCTGCGGCTTTAGCCTCTTCAAAGTCATTGAAGCTGCTAAAATCGACCCCTGTTGACTCTTTAACCAGGTCGTGCATGGTAACTCTACGCCAGGGAGTACTAAGATCGATCGCCTCTCCTTGATAGTTTAATTTAGTCGTTCCTAAAACTTCCTGGGCGACGTTACTAATTAGATTTTCGGTCAACGCCATCATGTCGTTGTAGTCGGCATACGCCTGATAAACTTCTATCGAGGTGAATTCAGGATTGTGGCGCGTAGAAACCCCTTCATTACGAAAAATTCTGCCCAACTCAAATACTTTCTCAAAACCACCGACGATTAATCTTTTTAAATGCAACTCGGTAGCGATGCGGAGATATAAATCCATCTCCAATGTATTATGATAGGTGACAAACGGACGGGCATCGGCACCACCAGCTTCACTTTGCAATACGGGAGTTTCGATTTCTAAAAAGTCTCTGGTTTCTAAATAGCGGCGAATGGCAGCGGTAATTTTGGCGCGAAGGCGAAAAGTCTGTCTTACCTGTGGGTTGGCGATTAGATCTACATATCGCTGACGATAGCGTTTTTCGGTATCGGTTAAGCCAGCCCATTTATCTGGTAGGGGTAATAGAGATTTGGTCAAAATGGCAAACTCGCTGACGTATACCGAAAGTTCGCCTTTTTCAGTTCTTTTAATCGTGCCTTTGACACCCAAAATATCCCCCGTATCCGAAAGTTTTTTGAGGTAATTGAACGCACCCACCAAATCGGACATGGTGTTGTTGATGCGTTTTTTTTCTAAGTAAAGCTGAATTTTTCCCGTTTCGTCTTGCAGTTCAAAAAAAGCCAGTTTGCCAAATACGCGACGGGCGACAATTCTACCTGCGATCGCCACTTCGTCGGCAACTTCTTCTCCTTCGGCTAAATCGGCGTATTTTTCCTGTAACTCCGCTGCATGATGGCTTATATCCCACTTATAGGCATAAGGATTTAAACCCAAATCTTTGAGTTGCTGTAGCTTTTCAATTCTAGTAGCGCGAATTTCGTCTAAATTAGATTTATTTTGGCGATCGTCTGGGAATTGATTGGCTGTCATTAACTTTAAATTACAATAAATTACTAACGATAAAGCTTCTGGCTGAGTAAAAGCAATTGCACTTTTTAATTTGCTCGTTCGCTACTACTGACGCAGGTACGGGAACAGATTGAATTATAACGTATTAGTACGGGTGCAAGATTCAGTAGCTTCAAGAAAATCTAATTGCTTTCTTAGCGATGCCTCAGCTATAGCAATTGCCCCTCAGACTGACCTAAGATCGTAAATACGTAATAATAATGTGGATACAAAACATTATTGTTATTTAGTTTAAGACTGTCCAGTTACAAGCGATCGCTATGACTACTGTTAACACTCAAACTCCCGAATCCTCCAGCATGGATGCAGCCAAACGCGGTTTACCCGTTACTATCATTACTGGCTTTCTCGGTAGCGGTAAAACCACTCTTCTCAACCACATTCTAACCAATCAAGAAGGATTAAAAACTGCCGTATTAGTCAATGAGTTTGGTGAAATCGGCATCGATAACGAGTTAATCGTTACTACCGAAGATAATATGGTCGAGTTAAACAACGGCTGTATTTGCTGCACCATCAACGAAGATTTAGTCAACGCCGTTTATAAAATTCTCGAACGAGATGAAAAGATCGATTACTTGGTAGTAGAAACTACGGGACTTGCCGATCCCCTCCCCGTGGCACTGACCTTTTTGGGTACGGAATTGCGCGACATGACTCGCTTAGATTCAATCGTTACGATGGTAGACTGCGCCAACTTTAGTCTCGATCTATTTAACTCCCAAGCCGCACAAAGCCAAATTCAATATGGTGATGTCATCGTCCTCAATAAAACCGATTTGGTAGAAGAAGCAGACGTAGATGCTTTAGAAGTCAGACTGAGAGATTTAAAAAACGATGCCAGAATTTTACGCACCCAAAAATCACAGGTTGCTTTACCTTTAATTCTTAGCGTGGGTTTATTTGAGTCGGATAAATATTTTGCCGAAGCAGAGTCACAATCTCACGACCACGACCACGACCATCACCATCATCATGACCACGATCGTGACCACCATCACGACCACGAACATCATCACCATCATTCCGATCATTTAGAGAACGATGGTTTTACTTCTCTATCGCTACAGTTTGATAAACCTCTATCAATTAGAAAATTCCAATACTTCCTCGACAACCAATTACCTCAAAGCGTGTTTCGTGCGAAGGGTATTTTATGGTTTGATGAAAGTCCCAAACGTCATGTTTTCCATCTAAGCGGTAAAAGATTTACCATCGAGGATGAAGAATGGCGGGGCGATCAAAAAAATCAGTTGGTATTAATCGGACAAAATCTAGACCACGATACGTTGCGCCAGCAGATTGAAAATTGTCTGTGTATGCCAAAGAGCGATCGCGGCAAGGGATTCGGCAAGTAGGGGCGATTCGCGAATCGCCATATGGTAGGGGCAAGGCAATGCCTTACCCCTACAAAAAAATCATTTGAGAATTAATCCTAATCAAATGCGTGTAATTATTCAAAGGGTCACATCTTCTTCCGTTAGCGTTGACGGAGAAATTATTGGCAAAATCGGTCGGGGTTTGAATTTACTAGTAGGAATTTCTCTTAATGATACAGATGCCGAACTAGATTGGATGTGCCGTAAATGTTTGGAATTAAGACTATTTCCCGAAGATGCAGATGATAGTAATAAGTGGTCTAAGTCAGTTAAGGACATTAACGGAGAAATCTTAGTAGTCAGTCAGTTTACTCTCTATGGCGACTGTCGTAAAGGTCGCCGTCCTTCTTTTAGCAGTTCGGCACCTCCCGCGATCGCCGAACAATTATACGATCGCTTTGTTACCAAACTCAGACAAAGTGGTTTGCGAGTAGAAACAGGTAAATTTGGCGCGATGATGGAGGTGCAAATTGCTAATGATGGTCCCGTTACTCTGTGGTTAGAAAAAGAAAATACCTCTGAATCGAGCTTAGGCTAATAAAAAAATAGTTAAAATATATAAAATTAGATGTATAATTAGAGATTGTGCGTCAACTATCTGCTCGGATCGGGTTGAGACAGTTAAAAGCCATATTTGGCTACCCGTACGGCAACACTCACTATAGGCAAACTCATGACTTACGCAATTATCGAAACAGGCGGCAAACAACTATGGGTAGAACCAGGTCGTTTTTATGATATCGAGCTGCTATCCGTAGAACCAGATTCTAATTACTCTATAGACAAAGTTTTACTAGTAAACAATGACGGCGACATCACCGTAGGTCAACCTTACATTGAAGGTGCTACGGTAGAAGGAACGGTCATGCGTCATCGTCGAGGCAAAAAAGTAATTGTCTACAAGATGCAGCCCAAAAAGAAAACTCGCAAAAAACGCGGACATCGTCAAGAATTAACTCGTTTGATGATTGATTCGATTAATCTTAAAGGTACTGCGATCGCATCTGCCGAAGGCGAGACAGCATCGGCAGCAACTGAAACTGCTTCAGAACCAGTAGAGACTGCGGCGGAATAAACTAAATTATCTAGTTAAAAAATATAGGAGAACAACATGGCTCACAAGAAAGGAACTGGTAGTACCCGAAACGGTCGCGACTCTAATTCTAAGCGACTAGGTGTTAAACGCTATGGCGATCAGGCAGTAAAAGCTGGTGGCATCATAGTTCGTCAGAGAGGAACTAAATATCATCCTGGTAATAATGTCGGTCGCGGCAGTGACGATACTTTGTATTCCTTAATCAACGGCATTGTCAAGTTTGAATATAGAACCAGAGGACAAAGAAAAGTAAGCGTTTATCCTGCTACCGAAAAAGCTGCTTAAGCTTAATTTATGTGTCTTAGTTTAATGCACCTACTTATGTGGGTGCTTGTTTTGTTTTGAACTATTTATTTTAGAAAGAGCGATCGCTATTATACTTATAGCAAATTTAAGATTTAATAAAGACTACTTCTGGTTTCGTTTGAATTTTATGCTAAGATAAATAGCGCATCGCAAATGATGCGGGTGTAGTTTAGTGGTAAAACCTTAGCCTTCCAAGCTAATGATGGGGGTTCGATTCCCCCTACCCGCTTAGTTAGTTACAGTAAGGCTTTTAGCTTTGTTACCGATGGGCAAAACATGATGAAATTTCTCTGGCCGAACAACGAGACTGGAAAAAAGCGGTGCGACCCCGCTGATTTTTAATCAGCAAGGGAACGCGCACCAAGAAAACTAAATTGTCAATTATCGTGGCTTCAAGCTCGATATTCCAAAGCAGACATTGAAGTATGGTGGAAGATGAACATCGTTTAGGGTTACAGCCAATCCTACGTCGTGTCTGGACACCGAAAGGTGAACAACCGCTCGCTAAAGTTAAAATTCAGTATGAATGGGTCTGGTTGTATGGATTTGTTCATCCAGAGTCGGGAGAAAGTTATTGGTGGATATTACCATATACTAATACCGAACTATTTAATCGAGTGTTGGCAGATTTTGCTCGTGAATTTCAACTCAATCGAAACAAGAGAGGATTGCTGGTCTTAGACCAAGCAGGTTGGCACATTGCTCATTAACTACAATTACCAGAAGGATTAGATCTATGTTTTTTACCAGCTCACTCTCCTGAATTGCAGCCCGCAGAAAAATTGTGGCCTTTAACCAATGAAGTTGTTGCTAATTATAGAGTTCATTCCCTCAAGCAACTGGAAGAATTGTTAGTCATTCGTTGTCAGAAACTACTACAACAGCGAGATTTGATTAAAGGGTTAACTTGCTACCATTGGTGGCCAAAGACAAGAGCTATTTAATTTAACTATTCATCCGTACTTGATATTACGGAAGTAGAACGGCACAAATGAAATTAACTGACGGGGAGCGTCATACTGAAGTATGGTTTTTTAGCAAGAAAATTAATTGAAAAAAAGACTTTATTTGGAGCCTGAGAAAATATATTAACGTTTTTCAGCAGTTAAGCTGCCTGTTGCATCCAGTTAAGACATTTAGCTAATTCTTGCTGCATTTTATCGGGATTAGCATGATAACGTCTGCCATGACCAGGCAAGACCCATTCAAAGCTATATTTGGTCAATTTAGCCATCGATTCAACTAGCTCCGACCATGAATACCAGCAATAACCACGAAAAGCAACCAGGCGTTGATAATTATCCGACCATGCTAGATGATCGCCAGTAAATAAAAATTTATTGTCATATAGTAGAACGGTATGTCCTTTGGTATGACCTGGTACGGTAATAATCAGCAGGTCATCAGCTAAATAATAATCATCAGTACCAGTTAACTTGATTTCTACATCTTTAGTTTTTTCAGAAATTTCCTTGCTATGTAAGATACGATCGCAGCCAAAATGAGCATTAAATTTTTGATGATCGGCAATATCATCGCGATGGGTAAGATACATACATTTAATTCCCCCCATTTTTTCAATCTGTTTGACTAACGGCGGCGCAAAACGAGGAGAATCGACTAAAATATTGCCTTCAGGTCGCCGAATAAAGTAGCTGGCAGCACCAAAAGAAGATTCGGAGTGATAACCACAATGGTAGACATTGTCTGCTACTAATAGAGGAAATTTTGCCTGTACGGTTTTTATGTCTGTTGGCTTTTTTACCGTACCAATCGAAGCTGTAGGGCAAGCTAACAGTGCCTCTAGTGCTAGAATACGTTCTTCTTCGTTACTCGGTTGATGATATACTGCCGACTGAGAACCTTCCTGACGATAGACGCTTGGAGCCATCCAGCGACAGGTATCGCAGTTAATACAAGAGCGATCGACATAAAAATTACCGCTCACATTTTGAGAACGTCGCTGCTGTAATTTAGCCATGTTTTGTTATTTAATGATTTTAAGGATTAATTTGTAGTAGTAGTATCGTGTCTCGCGTTTTTACTACTCCTAATTACTATTCTCACACTCAATAGTATATTTTTATGATAACAAAATCGCGATTGGCAAAATAATTGGCTCTATTTTATCTTAATTATGTACCGATCAGGAAGCTCTAACACAACAAGTTCTCGATCGGTTTGTATATCGTTAGCAAATGAAAGTGAGCTTTGAAGAAGCTAGAAAACATTTAAATTTGATACGCCGATTTTTCAGGGCTAGCACTTTTTACATATCATATAAATCTATTGACACGATCGAAGTTTCCCGTCATCTATTTGAGCGTTTGAAAGCTATTGTTATTTATGCTGTTTAATTGAATAAAGTCGAGCTAAGAGGCTTTGATGTATTTAGCAATAGTGTTGCGAATAAGATTTACTTCTAAAGACTCAGTTATTAACTCGGTACAACCCGCCATTTTGGCTTTAACACGATCGCCCAAACCAATTTTTTTACCATACAAAACTATTGGAATGCGAGCGAAGTTATCTATTTGTCTTAATAACGAACATAGTTCGTAGCCACTGAACTCAGCTAACTCTACATTAATAAAAACTAGATCTGGCTGGGCTGTTTTAAGGAGCTTACTTGTATTTAAAGTGCCGCTATCACTTACATATTGATAACCTGCGCTAGTAACCATTTTTTTTAAGATCTGACAAACGACGCTGTTGGAGTCAACGCAAGCAACTGTTAGCTTGCTGCTGTTACTCGAAGCAGATTGAGAAAAATTAGAACCAACAATCCTAGAAAAAGTTTCATCAACAGTGGTTGCAGAAGAATCTAAGACAAAATCGGGCAAAGAGCCAGGCAAATCGCGAATCTGCACTAACTCAATCGCACCAAATCTAAAATAAGGAGTCAAAGAGCGAGCAACTAAAAGCAAACTAGTTTGTTTTTGAACTGCTAAATCGCGAAAGGTATATTTTCCCTGTAGCATTTTAGCGAGTGCTTTGTATATTGTCTCTGAGGAATTAAGCTTTTTAGTAAGTGCTTCTGACTGCTTGAGCTTGGGAGCGAGGTTAGGAGAGTAGCGGGCAAATTTAGTATCCTGCCATTGTTCCCAAAGTTTCCAGGCTTCAATAATTTGTGGTTCGCAGTCGATCATTGCTAGCTGTTTGGTTAAAGCTTTATCCTGGGGTTTGAGAACATAGGTAATGTCTCTAGCATAAGTAATGTCGAACAAAACTTCTACAGTAACGGCTCGAATCATTTTAGTAGCCTGTTCTCGGTCTACCTTTTGTTGCTCTACCCAAAGACATAGCAAATAATAATCCCAGCTAATGACAGTTTTTTGCGCAGCAAAGTTTTGAAGTGACTCTAATTCTGACTTTAAGTTAGCTACAATTTGGGGAAAATAATAAGCGAGATTGCGCCGCCACCTTCTTACTGGGTGTTCGCCGCCAGTAGAATAAATAATTCTGCCCAGGTAAAAGTAAAAAATCCATGCAGTATTTAGGCGATCTGCAAACACAACTTCACCACTAAAACGTTTTTCTTTGAGTTCTTTAAAAAACTCAAGCTGTTGAGAAGTAGTAAAATTATCGATGGAATTTGGGTTAGAAGTTGACTGTGGTGTCATTCTAAATAATACTGGCAGGTTCGCTTTTTTATCTTGAATAAAAACCTAGAGCGGTCAACATGCGGAGGTTTATCCGCACTACACTCGTTCAATTTTTCTGAGACAATGCTAACACAGGAAAAATAACACTGAAAAAGCTAAAAAGCGGCATCAAATTACAGCTAAAGCTGTTAGAGTAATTTTTTCCAAAAATATTTCTAAAAATGTTCAGTCTGATTGCTTTTTTAAGTGTATTTACGAAGTTAGATAAATCTCTGTCATCAAACGACGAGAGCTCAATAACAAACTATGGAAACCAAAATAAATATTAGTTAATTATGAGTCAAACTTTGTACGAAAAAAACCAGCAACTTTTAAACACGTTGATAAAGCAAGCCAATATTGAGGATTTGTTAGAACTTAGTAAATTGTCAGGTGTTTCTCAGTGGCAGTTAAATCGTTTACAACATGGCTTGATCGTCAAGATGTCTGTAGAAAATATTGCTGCTTTGGCAAGAACGTTAAACTTATCAATAGAACAATTAATCGACACATTTATTTCTTATGATGGAGAAAGCATTTCTGCCAAGTCGTCTGGGGAAGAGGCGACGACCATAGCAAACTTGAAACGCGAATACGCTAGTTTACAAGAGCAAATGCAGCAACAGCGAGAAGTTTTAAAACGAGAATTTCAACAAGATAGCTTGCAAGCCATTGAATCCTGGCTGTTGCAATGGCCTACTGCTGCTGCCGCCGTACGTAAAAATTCTCAATTGCCAGCCGAGAGATTATTACCGCTGGTAAAACCAATAGAACAGTTATTAGATGAATGGGGAATTGAAACTATTGCTGCTGTCGGTGAAAAATTACCTTACGATCCGCAATGGCACCAGCTACTAAAAGGAACGGCTAATTCGGGACAATTAGTAGAAGTGCGCTATGTGGGATATAAACAGGGAGATAAGTTACTGTATAAAGCAAAGGTTAGTCCGATAGAAGAATAATTAACATGGTCTGGTGGCAAAAACTCAAAAAAAATACTTTGGCTCGTTTTGGGGCGATTATATTGATTATTTTGTATCTATCGGCAATCTTCGCTGATTTTCTCGCTCCCTATAGTCCTTATGCAGCGCAATCTGATGGTTCTTTGTTACCGCCTACGGAAATTCATTGGCGCGACCGCAATGGTAATTGGACTACGCCTATAGTTTATCCTAGCATTCAGGGTGAAACGGATTTAGATACGGGCGATCGCGAATTGATTGTAGACTATGAAAACCCCGCACCAGTCGCTTTATTTGCTAAAGGTTTTTCCTACAATCTATTTCAAATTCAGCTACCTTTACCCCCCAATTTCGAGCAGGTGACTATTTTCCCTGGTATTCCCCTGCGGAGGCATTTATTTGGAACTTTGGGCGAAGCCAGAATTAATATTTTGGGAACCGACCAACAGGGAAGAGATCAGTTTAGCCGCTTGCTGTTTGGTGGCAGGGTCAGTTTATTTATTGGCTTAGTGGGAATTGCCATTTCTTTTCCCATAGGAATGTTAGTTGGCGGAATTTCGGGCTATTTTGGCGGTTGGCTCGATGCGTCTTTAATGCGAATTGTAGAAGTATTGATGACCATTCCAGGAATTTATTTACTTATCGCCCTGGCTTCGATTTTGCCTCCTGGTTTGACTAGCCCTCAAAAATTTCTACTAATTGTCTTTATTACTTCCTTTATTAGCTGGTCGGGTTTAGCCAGGGTAATTAGAGGACAGGTATTATCTATTAAAGAACAGGAATTCGTGCAAGCCGCCAGAGCAATGGGAGCAAAGCCTTTATATATTATTATTCGTCACGTTTTACCCCAAACTGCTACCTACATCATTATCTCTGCTACTCTTGCCGTTCCTGGTTTTATCGTTGCCGAATCGGTTCTTAGTTTGATTGGCTTGGGGATACAGTCAAAAGATCCTAGTTGGGGAAACTTACTGTCTGTAGCTACCAATGCTTCGATTTTAGTGCTACAGCCCTGGTTAATTTGGTCGCCTGCGATTTTAATTGTGGTTACGGTATTATCCTTTAATCTTTTAGGAGATGGCTTGCGCGATGCTCTCGATCCGCGTAGTCTGCAACAGAGAGATTCATTATGATGAAGATAGCGAGCCAAACCCGAATAATAAATGAGCATCATCACCTTACAAAACGTCAGTAAAGATTTTGGCATTAAAGAAATTTTAAGAGATGCCAGTTTTAGTATCGAACCCGATGACAAAGTAGGGTTAATTGGGGTTAATGGCTCTGGTAAATCTACCTTGCTAAAAATGATTGCGGGTATCGAACCTATCGATCGCGGCGAACGAATGGTTAAGTCGGGAGCAAAAATTATCTATTTACCACAACAGCCAGATGTAGATGAAAACCTCAACGTATTGGATCAGGTATTTGCTAACAGTAGCGAACAAATGTTGCTAGTACGGCAATATGAAGAATTATCACATCAAGTTGCCAGAGCTAAAGGTGATAAACTCGATGCTTTAATGTCTAAACTGGCTGGTATTACCGAAAAAATCGAACTAGCGGGAGCGTGGGAACTAGAAACCAAAGCCAAAATAGTTCTTACTAAGCTGGGAATTGAAGACATGACAGCCAAAGTAGGCAGTCTTTCTGGAGGATACCGCAAGCGTATTGCTCTGGCGACGGCATTACTAAACGAACCCGATTTATTGCTAATGGACGAGCCTACCAACCATCTCGATGCCGAGTCGGTAGAGTGGCTGCAAGAATATCTCGATCGCTTTTCTGGTGCTATTTTATTAATTACTCACGATCGCTATTTTTTAGATCGAGTAACCAAACGAATTATTGAAATCGATCGCAGCGATCTCTATACTTATGCTGGTAATTATTCTTATTATTTAGAGAAAAAAGCCCAGCAGGAAGCCGCAGCAGCAAGTTCCGAGCGCAAGCATCAGGGGGTATTACGGCGAGAATTAGAGTGGCTCAAACGCGGTCCTAAAGCTCGTAGCACCAAGCAAAAAGCCAGGATCGATCGCATTGGAGAAATGCAAAACAAAGAGTTCAAGCAGGCTCAGGAAAAAGTAGAAATCGATACTCCAGGCAGACGCATCGGTAAAAAAGTAATTGAAGTCGATAATATTTCTAAAAGCTATAACGGACGGACTCTATTTAAAGATTTTAGCTATAAATTTAACAGGCGCGATCGCATCGGTATCATTGGCGGTAACGGTGTGGGTAAGTCTACCTTAATTAATATTATTACTAACCGCATCAAACCCGATACGGGACGGGTAGAAATCGGTCAAACTATTTACATCGGCTATTTCGATCAGCATTCCGATAACCTACTCGATGCACTTAACCAAGAGCAGCGGGTAATTGACTATATCAAAGATGTTGCCGAGATAGTCACCACTGCCGACGGAAGCCAGATTAGCGCGTCGCAAATGCTGGAAAGATTTTTATTTCCTCCCAATCAACAGTATGCACCCCTACACAAACTATCGGGTGGAGAAAAGCGTCGTCTGTTTCTACTACAGGTATTGATGTCAGCACCTAACGTTTTGATTTTAGACGAGCCTACTAACGATTTAGACGTACAAACTCTAGCAATTTTAGAAGACTATTTAGAAAATTTTAATGGTTGCGTTATTTCTGTCTCTCACGATCGCTATTTTTTAGACCGTACTGTAGAATTTATTTTCGCGATCGAACCAGATAGTATTGTTCGTAAATATCCTGGTAATTATTCAGTTTATTTAGATTACAAACAAGCAGAAAAAAAAGTAGCTAAGGAAGAAGAAAAAGCAGCAGAGCCTAAATCTTCCAGCAACAAAAAACAAACTGAATCTAAATCTGCTAATAATAAATTTCGTCGTTTATCTAACTACGAAAGACGAGAATTTGAGTCTTTAGAAGGTAAAATTACCGATCTAGAAATTGCCAAAGAAAAACTAGAAAAGACACTATACCATAATCCTCCTACAGATTTTACTCAGCTGCAGGATTTATCCGAACAATTGGCAGCGTTAAACAATGAAATAGATCGGGTTACCGAACGGTGGATGGAATTAGCAGAAAGAGAAACTTAATACCAATTCTCGTAAATAATGAAATTTTTAGATATAGATTATGCAAAAAGAAATAGATAAAATGGAGCCTTTAGTTTTTAGTTATTTCGCTTGCAACAAAAAAGCTTTTTTGTCTCTCCAGTTACTTTTGAGAAACGGTATAGGTTTTTAACTCGTCGCTTTTCTACCTCGAACAGATTCAAAGTAAAATAAGCAAACTTGTAAAATTATTTATGGATTTTTGGGTAAAAACCAGCGGTACTTGGATTAATATTTTTACCGTTGCCATTGGCACAACTTTGGGTTTAATTCTTCAAAACCGCCTCAACACACAAATGAAAAAAATTATAACTCAAGGGATTGGCTTAATAACCATTTGGATTGGTTTGAGTATGGCAAATAGCATGGCAAAGGTAACAATTGCTGGTATTGACGGTGCTATTTTGAGCTTGCTTTCTATGATATTGGGTGGAATTTTAGGCGAGTGGTGGGAAATAGAGTATAGGTTAACTGCTGTGGGAGACTGGTTGAAGTACAAAATTCGCGGCAAGGGGTCATTTACCGAAGGATTTGTTGCTAGCAGTATACTATTTTGTGTCGGTCCAATGACTTTAATTGGAAGTTTTAATAACGGTCTAAATGGCGATAATACTTTATTGACTCTTAAATCAGCTATGGATGGAATAGTTTCAATAGCTTTAGCGAATATTTACGGTATTGGCGTGGGTTTTTCTACTTTAGTAATTTTAATTTATCAGGGCGGTCTATCTTTAATTGCCGGCTGGATTGCCGATACTATTACCGATCCTAATAACAATCCCTATTTATTAATTATTACGGGGGTTGGGGGTTTAACTATCATTGCTATTGGTTTTAATCTATTAGAAATAACCAAAATTAGAGTTGCTTCTTTTTTGCCCGCGCTAGCTGTAGCACCTGTTATTTATTATTTACTGAGTATTATTCGATTTTAAATCTAACCATACTTCAATGTTTGGTACAAGAATAAGCCATAACGATAAAAGTAAAGGAAATAATATTTAATATTGTCAAAATTAACCACTGGCTACAAGTTACATGACTAAGTTTGTCAAGTAAATAGTTGAATGAGCTATTTGATTTTCCAGCAGATGAAACTGTGTTTTCTGGAAAAGAAAGTATTTTTAGAATATCTGGCTGTGCCAAGCGACCAGAAGACAACAAGTTTAGCTTTTGATTAGACATAAATCAAATAAATTACGATTATTTTCCGTGTCGAAATTTGGTTGGTAGTTTTTAAATGACTGACTATTTTGAACGAGGTATGCTTTTATGTCTCAAGTACCCTAAACCGTTCGGTCGAGCAATAGAAACAGACAGCCTACTGAAGGCAATTTTTTTAGATCTCTATGTTCCCTCGTATTTTAAAACTTAATAAACAGCTTACTGTGAAATTATTTAGCAGTATTTTGTTTGTTAGGATACTGGCATCTCTTGCGTTGGCGCGTTCGGATACCAAGTAAGATTACTTATTTGTTTTTTGGGTGAGATTCTCTTTACATTTCGTTTAATACTGTAACAGATTGTAAAAGAATTGCCTAGTTTTGACGCTCGATACAAAAATTCAGTAGATGTTGGATTGAAATTACTTTCTTGACTTTTGTGGAAAGCCAGGTTCGACAAAACGTTTGCACTTTTCTTTATCTTTTAGCAGCAGTGTGTTTTAAAAAACTGTATACAAACAAATGAATTTTTAGTTAATTTCACGGCTATCGAAATTATTTAGCGGGCGGGACTGTAGTATAGTTACCAGGATCTAAGTAAATATATGGATAAACTGACTACAGTAATTTCAAATTAATGTTTAATATAGTTAATAAATTTTTTTCAGATAGCAAAACCGAGTATCGGCAGTTGAGCGTTTTGGCAGTCGAATCAAATAAATTTTACGGACAATCTCTCACCAGGCTAATTAAAAAAGCTCGACCTATGCACAAAGTTTTGCTTGTAGAAAATAGCGAGCAGATTTTTTCTTTGATGTATAGCGAAGTGGAAATTGACGTAATCTTTTTTGACATCAAAGCAGAACTTAACACCGACAATATTACCTTGATTAAAGCAATCGCGCCAAAGATTAGTCTGATTAACTGGAGTAGCTGTCAGCATCCTGAAGTAATCGAGTTGTTATATTCTTTAGGAATTAACTTTTTCTGTCATAAAGAATGCGAGCCAAAAAAATTAATCGAGGCTTTAGATTTAGCTGGTAACTATCCTCGGTCATTCTATGCAGATGATAGATTGTACGAGTGCTTGAAATCAGTCAGAAGTTAAATATATTATTTCGCGGTTGTATGAAATACTCTTGGTTCGCGAGAAACAAATGGTAATAAACTTCTCGCACCAATTATTATTAACCAAAAATGTTGAATATATATAATAGAAACAGGTGATAATTAAATAGATACTGTGTTTTTACCTGTTTATGTCAGATATATTTGCCGAGCAAAAAAACCTATTAACAGAATTAATTTTTAAATATAAAAAACACGTCGATTTTTTATCAATTCGGCTGGAGTTAGCTGCCGAAACCAACATATCTTTAAGAGGAAAAAAAATTGAAACTCTTAGCGACAGTATGGCGGTTGGCGGACAAGTGCGTGCCTGTCATAAAGGAGGATGGGGTTTAGTAACTTTTAATGACTTGACCGCTATGGCAGAGAAGATCGAAGAAGCGATCGCTGCTGCTAAAATGGTGGGGCAAGAAAAAACCATACTCGCACCTGTAGAACCAGTACAGATAGCTTGTAGATTGCCTTTAACTGGTAGCGATCCGCGGCAAATTCCGCTAAAAGCGAAAAAGTCTCTCTGCGATCGCTACAATGATATCATCAGAAGCTATAGCGATCGCATCATTGCCAGTTCCGTCAGCTATAGCGATTGCTCTCAAAGAGTTTTGCTTGCAACTTCAGAAGGCAGCTTAATCGAACAGTCCTGGTCGGACATGGAAATGCGTTTTGCAGCTACGGCCAGGAATGGCAATATCGTACAGACTGGTAGAGAGACTACTGGTTCGCGTCAGGGTTTTGAAGATTTGGAAAGTCTAGATACTAAGGTAAAAAGTGCGGCACAAAGAGCAGTGGATGCCCTCTCACAGCGAACTATTAAAGGCGGTATTTATACTGTAGTTATCGATCCAATTTTGACAGGTTTGTTCGTTCACGAAGCTTTTGGACACCTTTCTGAAGCGGATATGGCTTATGAAAATCCCGATTTGTTGTCAGTAATGAGCATGGGTAAACAATTTGGTTCGCCAGAACTACAAATCTTTGATGGTGCAGCACCCAATCTAGAAGATTGCCCTACAGAAACACCAAAATTACATCGAGGTAGTTACTTTTACGATGACGAAGGTACACCTGCTACTGTCACTCAGTTAATTAAAGACGGTGTATTGGTAGGAAGATTACATTCTCGCGAAACCGCAGCCAAGCTAAAAGAAAAACCGACGGGTAATGCTCGCTGTCTCAACTATCATTATTCACCCATCGTTCGCATGAGCAATACCTGGATTGGTAGGGGTAAAACTCCCGTCAAAGATTTAGTGCGGGATATATCTACTGGAGTCTATGCTGGCAACTGGCTGGGGGGAATGACCAATGGCGAGATGTTTACTTTTAGTGCAGGTGAAGCTTGGATGATTCGTAATGGAGAGTTAGCAGAACCAGTAAAAGATGTAACTTTGTCGGGTAACGTTTTTAAAACTCTGGCTAACATCGAAGCAATTGGTGATGATTTTTATTGGGATGAATCTGGCGGTTGCGGAAAAGGTGGACAGGGAGGTCTGCCAGTTGGCTGTGGAGGACCGAGTCTAAGGATTAAAGAAGTAACTATTGGTGGTAATACCGAATAAAAACTACAAAACTTGTTGGCTTCGAGGCGATCGCAATTTGTTTGAAAATTCATTTAGTCACAGCTTATACTAATTGTTAAAGTAACAAGATTAAAAACCGCCTATATTATTTTCTTGCCATTTAATAAGTATTAAGAGCTACAATATGTTTAAATGAAAAAGCCAGCGTTTTACGCTGACTTAGGGAGCAAGAGTTAAAAAACTTTGTAATTGTAGAGCAGTACGCTGTTAACCAAAGCGTGGTAAATTCTTTGATACAAACTTTGTTTTGTTGAATCTATCATCGGTGTTATCTGGGTATATAACAACAGTAGATATACGAAGATATTTTGTAAAATAATTTTTTCTTTTAGTTATATTTACGGATAAACAGTTTGTATTAGTTGGCAAAACAACTCTTTAAATGCAAGCTTATTGTTTTATACCAAAAATAATTTACCTGTATCTAACCAAATCGATACGATAGCGTTGTTTTTTAGTTAGAGAAACTTCGCCTATTTCTAGTCTTCCTTTGCCGCGAACGCTGATTAAATCTCCCGATTTAAGATTGTAGCTAGCTTGAGTAATTTCTTTCCAATTTACCCGTACATCTTTACTGGAGATCGCTTCAGCCATTTTACTACGAGACATACCAAAACCAGCAGAAGCGATCGCATCTAGTCTCATTGAAGCTTCTACCGTAGTCATTTCTTTCTTTTTAGGTGGAAGAATTTTTAATTCGCTAAATTCTATCTGTTGAGTTTTAACGCTAACCGATCTTACCTGAGTCAAAGATGTAGTTAGAAACTCGACCATTTCTGGTACGACTATAGCCTGCGCTCCTCTTTCACCTAAAACGATAATATCTCCGACTTTCTCTCTAACTATTCCCGTACCTAAAATTGCTCCTAAAAAATCTCTGTGGGTAGCAGGATCGAAAAGAAAATTACCTGCAATATCTAAAGCCGCTAGTTCTATTTGCGACTTATCTAAAGGAATATCTGGACGAGAAAGCCCGATTCGCTTTCTTTCTGCTTGAGGATATCCTCCCCAAGCTACAGTTTCTATTTCTGTCAGTCTGCCAAATACTGTTTCTGCTTCTGCCAAAACTAACGGCGAAAAAAAATCAGTGCATAATACTTCCCAAGTTTTGATAGCTTGTTCGGCTTTATCGATAATACGAGTAATTTCTTCACGATTTTCTACACCTGTTAATAATTCGCTTTTAGCTAATAAACTCATTGACAAACAAAAATACTAATTCTTTAAATTATAAAAACATTCCCAATCTTTAGTTTGATTAATACTCAAACTATCAGTATTAATACTCATTACTTAAGTGAATTTTTTTTTTGACGATCGAGACTTTAATATCTGCCTGATGAAGTATATAACCAAACAATTAAGTTTATTTGAAGTTTCTGTAACCAATTATACTATTTACTATAAAAAATGTTATCTTTTAATGAGAAAACTAACCATATGTTATTTATCAGCTTTAAAAAAACTACACCATGAACAAAATCAGTCAGGAAACCGTAAACCAAGCTACTTTAAGCCATCGTGAAAGTCTTCGCCGTAGCTTGACCAATCGTTTAGAAGCTGCAAAAGCTAGAGGAGACGAACAATTAATCCAACAGCTACAGGCAGAAGCTAAATATTTAAATATTAATTAGTAGAATCTGGTACGTTCTCCGTTCTACTGATAGGACGGAGAGCAATACTTCTCGTTTGAAACTTTCTATTTAGTAGAATAGCTGTATCGAGTTTGGGAAGCAGGAAAATGGAGTATTTTCAACAGTTTGTTCCTAAATCTCCAAAACTCTATTTCTCTATAGCTCAACCCAATAATGAACTCGTTAATCGAGAAGTGTTGGGATAGAGAGCAAATTAACAATAACTTGCTGCGATCGCCATAACCGTTTACCTGCCACCCACGACTACATTATTTATTTTTACATGAGGACCGCCAACGCTAACTGGTAAAGGCATTTGCCCTCCTTTGCCACATCCACCATTGGTGTAGAGAGTATCATTGCTAATTGCTTCTATATCCTTGAGAGTTTGAAATACATTTCCCGTCAGAGTTACATCGCTAACTGGCTCGGCTATTTTCCCATTGCGGATTCTATATCCTTCTGCGGCAGCAAAGGTAAACATTTCGCCATTGGTTTGTCCTCCTAGCATTCTGACCGCATATACGCCATCGTCAATAGTTTTAATCATTTCTGCCAGGGGAGTTTCTCCAGGCTCGATCGCCGTATTAGTCATTCGCACTATGGGAGGATAGCTGGCGCGAATTGCTCTGGCGTTTCCCGTCGGTGATTCCTGCATTTTGCCTGCAGTTTCTCTAGAATGCAGTCTTTGAGTTAATACGCCATCTTTAATTAAATACTTACGCTGTCCTGGCACTCCTTCATCGTCATATTTTAAAGTTCCAGGCAGGTTTTCTAAGGTCGCATCGTCAATAACGTTTAGTTGTTTGATTCCCATCGGCTTGCCTAAAGTTAATAGTTCTTGCATCTGCGGATTTTCATAGACGAAATCGGCTTCCGAAAGATGCCCAAAAGCTTCGTGGATAAACACACCAGCTAGATAGGGATCGAGCAGTACGGTATACTGTCCTCCTTTGACAGATTTTGCTTCTAATTGTCTAATTGCCCGTTGCGCCGCGCTTAAAACCCGCTCCTCAATTCCCACCAAATCGTTAAAGTCGTTGAGAGAAAAAACCGATTCAAACCCCTGACGGACTAAGCCTGCTTCTCCTCTGGCAATTGCCCCAAAACGTCCAGAAATATTTAGTCTTTCTTGAACGATACAGCTACCAATTGAATTGACAAAATATTTGGTAGTAAAGCGATCGCTCAAGCTAGTCATGGTAGTTTGAATGCGCGGATCGTAGTCTAAAATAAGCTGATTGTAAATTTCTAATAAACGACGTTTTTCTTGCAAATCAATACCGCGAGGATCTCTTTTAATTTGAGCGGGGACATAATCTTCTATTGGTTCTATCGGTGCTAGTTGAGTCGTTTCCGAGCCGACTATTTTAGCTTGAGAAATCGCTTCATCGACTCGTGCCGACAATTCTTCTAAACCGTTGAAAGTTACAAAACTCCAGCCTCCTTTATGACAGGCGCGAATGCCTCCTGCTAGAGCAAAGCTACGATCGACCCCATCTAACTGTTTGCCTCTAAAAGATAGAGCGGTAGCTTCACTTTGTTCGACTCTAATTTCTAAATAATCGACATCGTGACGGCGGGAGGCGATCGCACTCTGTATTTCGGTTGCTATATTGTCGGTCATATTCTGCATTGGCTATGAGGTGAATTCGGAGTTAATAGAGGCATGGCAGTGGCTTTCCCATACTTCAATAATTTGCAGTGCCTTACCCCTACTTTAATGATTTACAGTCAAGGAAATATTCCAGTCGGGGCGTAAAGTTTGAGCCTGACGTAAGTAGCAGTGAACGATCGCCGACTGCGGCAGATTAGTATTAAACTGAATTAACACTCTAATGCAGCGTGGCAGGCTGCCTTCGACTGGCATTTGCTGTAAATCTAATAAGGGAACACTATCCCATCCAGGACGAGATCTAGTAGCTGCTGCGGGAAACATGGCGTTGAGGTCGGATGTGGCGGTGAAGAAAACGCAGACTATTTCATTGAGGTCGAGACTGTTGTATGCTTCTATTTCGTCTAACAACTCATCTACAGCTTCGGCGATCGCTTCGGGTGTATTTTCCTTTACTGTAATTGCCCCGCGAATTCCTCGCACTCTCCAGTCCACAGCTTATACCTCCTCTAATTATTAGTTAGCTTGATTATGGCGATCGGTCTATAGTTCGTTCTCTTATTATCTACGATCGACAGCTAACAATTAACAATATGTACCCAATCTTGATATTTAGAATCGCGATTTTCGGTAATTGCGGTTAGCTTTTGCCTTAGTTTATCGGTGATTGGTCTATTTGTTGACAAATGATAACTCTCGATTTTTTTGACTGGCGTGATCTTGGCAGCCGTACCGCTTAAGAAAACTTCATCGGCAATTAGCAGTTCTGTTTTATCTACTGGTCTTTCTATAGTTTCAATACCAAGATCTCTAGCTATGGTCAAGACACTATCTCTGGTAATTCCCTCTAAAATATCTTGATTGAATCCAGGGGTAATTAATTTACCGTTTCTGACGATAAAAATATTCATACCCGAAGCCTCGCAAACCTTACCCTGAGAGTTCATCAAGATAGCTTCGTCAAAACCAGATTCGACAGCTTCGGTTTTTGCTAGAGAAGAAGTAATATATGCCCCGCTAATTTTACCTCTTAAAGGCAAACTGCGATCTTCCTGGCGATGCCAGGAACTAATGCGACAGCTAATACCGTCGGGGGGTAAATAATCACCCAACTCGATACCATAGATAAAAAAGTCTTTTTCAATTTTGTGCAGGCGCGGCGCGATACCGAGATCGGAAGTATAGACAAAAGGACGAATATAAAAGGGCTTAGTAGGCTGATTTTTTTGAACGAAATCAATTATTACCTGCTGTATCTTATCGGCAGGCAAATCGTAATTTAAAAACTTGGCACTGTTGCTCAGTCTCTGACAGTGGCGGTCTAATCTAAATAATAAGATTTGTTGGGGATTTTGGGGATCGGGCAGTCCCCTCATGCCGCCAAACGCTCCCGTCCCGTAGTGCAGGGCATGAGTAGCAATGGAAATATTGGCTTCTTCAAAGGGAACAAATTGATTTTTAAAGTAGGCAAAAGTTAAAAAAGTGTGCATTTTTTATTCGATCTATTTTGCTAATTGTCTTTAACCCAGCCATCCAGATAAATTTTGCTGCTGCAAGTCGGAAAGGTTATCCAAACGAGCGAGTTCATAGCGAGTTGGTAGCGGTTTGGCAAGAGTTACGGGTAAAGTTTTTAATTGGTCTTGATGAAATACCGTAACCTGAATTGTATCTTCTGCCTGATAGTCTTTGAGGCGATCGCTCAAAAATTCTGAGGTAATGCGAATATCGTCAATTGCCAGGAGCTCATCTTCAGCATCTATTCCTGCTTTGGCGGCAGGAGAATCAGCTTCAACAAACTTAATTATTTCTCTGCCATTTTCGGTAACTACTTTCATACCCGTATGGAAAACGGGGTCATCGTCTTCAACGGCTTTAACGTACAAGCCAAAGGGTTCTAAATATTCGTCAAACGGCAATTCTTCTGTAGTTTCGATATAGCGAACGAAAAAGTCATCTAAATTATCATCGGCTACTTCAGCGATCGCATTACGTAATTGTGATTCGCTAAAGCCAATCTCTTGTTTGCCAAACCGCTGCCACATCAAACGCATCACATCATCTAGCGATCGCTGGTTATTATGTTTGGCTCTAATTAAAAGATCTAGCAGTAACGATACCATTTCTCCTTTGAGATAATAAGAAATCTGATTGTTATCGCTATTGGCATCGCGGCGATAGAGTTTGATCCAGGCATCATAGCTAGATTCTCCTAATGGTTGAACGTTGCGCCCTGGTATGGTGAGATAGCGGGTAATGTCTTTACTAAGATTTTCCAAACAGGTTTTACGCTCGTAAACTCCTGCTTGCAGGGGAATTAAAATATCGTAGTAGCTGGTTGTTCCCTCGCAAAACCACAAAGAAGTAGTGTAGCTTTCCGCTTCGTAATTAAACTTTTCTAAAACGTGGGGGCGAATCCTTTTCACGTTCCACAGATGAAAAAATTCATGTGCTACAAGCTGCATAAAACGATTGTACTTGTTGCAATCGCGAAAGCCAAAGCGGGGATAATTTAAAGTACAAGACTCTTTGTGTTCCAAACCACCGTAACCACTACCAGAAAGATGTAGTAAAAATAAATAGCGATCGTAAGGTACCCCGTCAAAGATTTTAGCTTCGGTTTCGATTATCTTTTGTGTATCTTCAATAATCTTTTGTGGTTTGGCGTTTCCTTTGCCCCAAACTGCTAGTTGATGGGGTTTGTTGACAGCTTCAAAATCGTATACTTCTTGCGTACCGATTTCTACGGGACTGTCTACCAAAGTATCGAAATCTTGTGCTTCGTAAATATTAGCTTTGCGATCGACTACAGATAAGGTGGTGCTGACTTGCCAATTAGAATACGGAGGAATAATCTGGACACGGATCGGCTGTCGTTCCCAACCTGAAATGAAAAAGAACAAAGCCGCGCCGTTGAAATAGCCATGAGTGCTATCTAAATGATTGGTACGTACCGTTAGTTCGTTAGCGTAAACTCGATAGCGTACCGTAATCTCAGAACTATTTTCTGTCTCTATGCGCCAGCGATTTTTGCTGACTTTTTTGCTAGCTAAATTGCCATTGCTATCTTCAGCCACAAAATCTTGAACGTGCCTCGCGTATTCTCTGACTAAATAAGAGCCAGGAGTCCAAACGGGCATTTTTAAATCTAGCTGGTTTTCTTGCCAGTTGTTAACCTGCAAACTCACTTCAAATAAATGAGAAGCTGGTTGTGGCATTGCCACCTGATAAGCGATAGTTGTAGCTGTTGGTTTGGGCTGACGAATAGCTGTAGCTTCAGTCATGTATATTTCTTGTCTAATATTTGTCTGCGTAATGGTTAGATTTTAAATTAATAACTAAGTCGATCGCATAAATCTATATTTTATTTGTGAGGAGTAAAATATGTTATTGCAGAAGTCATGTTAGAAAATGTGGCATCTAAAAAGCTATCGGAAAAATTAGGTTTCCAGAGTCCGGGAATACTTATAAAACCTGGTTTTTGGAAGGGAAAGTATCATGATTTAGAACTGTTTATTTTAAAGACTGGATTGGAGCAGGTGCAGTTATAAATTATCTTGGCGGTAGTTTGTCACCAGAGGCGCAAGCCGCAGTCACGGTATATCAAAACCTTCAACACAGCCTAGAATATTTAATTAAGCAATGTGGCTCTGGCAAAGAATTAATCGAGCGAGGTTTTAAGCGGGATGTTAAGTTAGCAGCAAAGCTAAATGTCAGCAATTGTCTTCCTACATTGGTTGACAGAGCCTATACCAATCTCGCAAGATAATAAGAGCATGATAAATTCGATTGATTTTATTTTGTAATATCTTTTTATAGTTCTGCTGTCTTAGTATCCGAACCAGAATTTAACAGGCTAGGATTAACAGATGTGGCGATCGCAGTAGCTTCACACTGAATATAGCTGCAATGAGATTTTTTCTCAAACACGGATGGGTCGATCTGGGGCAACGTGAAGATCTTCCTGAAGTACATTATTTTGAGAAGAGCTTCTAAAAACTAAATTTAATGAGCCACTACTTTATTAAACGTTTGCTAATTTCAATTCCTACTTTGATAGCAATTAGTATAATTATTTTTGCTATTTTGGCACTAGCACCAGGAGATCCTTTAGGTGAATTTGCGTCTAATCCTGCAATTACCACCGAAGTCAGAGAAAATATTCGCCGTTCTTTGGGATTAGACCAGCCGATTCATATTCGCTATATAAAGTGGTTTACAGCATTTGTTCGCGGCGATATGGGTTATTCTTTCAATAGTCGCAGTCCCGTATTCAATCTATTAAGGCAGCGGTTGCCAGCTACGCTTTGGGTAGTTGGTTTGGCTTATATTTTTGGCGTATTAATTGCTTTTCCGTTGGGAATTATTTCCGCTCTCAGACGTTATTCTGTTACCGACCAAATTATTACTACTATTGCTTTTTTAGGCTTTTCTATTCCACCGTTTTTTACAGGTTTACTATTTATAATTATTTTTAGCGTTTGGTTAAACTGGTTTCCGTTTATTTACAATAGCAGTTTGCAAGTAACGGATTTTAATAGCTTTATCGGTCAAATAAAACAATCTATTATGCCAATTGCGGTACTCGCTTTATATCAGTCGGCAATTTTAATGAGGTTTATTCGTTCTTCGGTTTTAGAAGAATTAAATCAAGAATACGTGCGAACGGCTATGGCTAAAGGTTTAACTCAATGGGCAATTATTAAAAATCATATTTTACGTAACGCAATGATTCCTGTCGTTACTTTAATTGCTATAGATATACCTGCAATTTTTACTGGTGCATTAGTAACCGAACAAATTTTTCGAGTCCCAGGAATTGGTGCATTGTTAATTGAGTCGATCTACCGTAGCGATACGCCAGTAGTAATGGCAATTACTTTTATTTACGGTATTTTGATTGTGTTATTTAATTTAATTGCCGATCTTTTATACGCCGTTCTCGATCCGCGAGTGAAATATGAGTAGGTATAACGAAAGTCAAAAGTCAAAAGCGGCGAGAACTGGCGCGGGTATCCCGCGAGGCTCCGCTAGGAGCGAGACGTTTTTTATAAAACAAATAAAACGAGTCGGCGCAGTTGCGCCCTGGAACGCTCGCCAAGAAGTTAACAGTTAAATGCCCAACCTTTCGATAATGAGCAATTATCATTTAACATTTAGCATTTATCAATGAGCAATGGACAGATATCAGTGGTCAGTGAAAATTGTTCATTGTTTACTGTTCATTGTTCATTGATACAACTGGCAACTTCAGCCAATCACCGAGTTCGTGAGATATCCAGTCAAGTTCAATTTCAGAAAGTATACCGTTTCCCCCAATTTTAAACTTTTTAGTTCCAGCCCAAATATTAATTCGTGGTTTTACTTCTACGCGATCGCCATCGGAATCTTTCTTGTAAGAAGTATTAGTGCGTTCTAGCTTAACGATTTTATGCCTGGACATAGGACGAGGACGATAATATTTAAGACCAAAAAGCTGATATCTGAGGGAAATTTGTTTGTTGTCGATATACAACAGAGTATTTCCAAAAAGAGTAAATAGTATAGATAAAATTAACCAGACACCAACACCCAAATGACCGAGTGCAAACAAAGCTGCAAACCAACCTCCTTGACTCCAGGTGGCGATGGCAATAGAATACCAAACCACCAAAAATCCGTTCCAAAAGGTTGCAAATCCAATCATAAACAGCAATTGCATACTAAAACCAACTGGCGGAATACAAATTTCTAGATATTCTGCTTTTTTATTCAAAACCACTTTAGAATCTATTGGTTTGGAAACAACTAAAGCAGGCTTTGTCTGTAGCTTGGGATTTTCTAAGGCTTCTAAAGCGCGATCGGCAGATTCCAAACGCCGTTCTAAACTTGGTTGTGTCATCCACTGCAACCACTCAACAAAGCTAGACGAGAGATTGACAAAGTTTTCAAAGCTAATCCGAAAGTCTTGTTGAGGTAAATCGGCTGGATGCTGTCCCGAAGCTAAATAAATAATTGTCGTTCCCAAACCATAGAGATCGGAAGCTGGTACCGCTCTTCCCCCAAACTGTTCTAATGGCATATAACCGTAAGTTCCTACTACCGTTCTCGTTCCTAGTTCCTTGGTAGCAGCCTGTACCGAACCAAAGTCTACTAAATAAACTTGTCCGACATAATTTCCAGAGCGATCGCCCAGTAATATATTTTCTGGTTTGAGATCGCGATGGATAATTGGGGGATGGCGATGATGCAGATAAATCAGAATTTCTAAAACTGCTGTGACAATTTGTTTTAGTTCTATTTCACTAAAGGTTCTTCCTGCTTGAATATGCGCTGCTAGAGAAGGTGCATCGATATAGCTTTGTACCAATGCAAAACCTCGTCCAAAATCTGTTTCTACATCAAAATAATCGAGATAACGAGGAATAGCTGGATGTTTGAGTTCTTTGAGAATTTTAGCTTCACGCTCAAAAAGCTTAAATGTCTCCCACTTTAATTTACCACCAAAGGTTAGCAGCTTAACTACCACTAACTCTTGAGTTTGTCGATCCTTGGCTAATAAAGTTTGACGGTCGGTTTGACCTAAATGCCTCTGGATTTCATAACGCCCTTTAAGTAAGCGAGGATTTAAAGGCATAGTAAACGTATGGTTTAAAAATACATTATAACTTCGCTGTAGAGCCAATCGAGGCAAAGTATTTTCAAGCAGCAGCTTTTTTAGTAGAGTTATTAACTAACTTGCCGTCTTCCATATGTATGATGCGATCGGCAACGTCTAAAATACGGTTGTCGTGAGTGACGAGTAAAATTGTGCTGCCTTGTTCTTTAGCTAACTTTTGCATCAAATTTACTACGTCGCGACCAGATTTACTGTCTAAAGCGGCTGTTGGTTCGTCGGCTAAGACAATCGCAGGATGTGCCACCAAAGCACGAGCGATCGCCACACGTTGTTTTTGTCCACCAGATAAGTTGTCGGGATAATAATCCAATTTATCTCCTAAGCCTACCTGTTCTAGCATTGCTGCGGCGCGATCGCGCATTTCTGCCTGAGAGTATTTGCCATGTACTTCCAAACCCATCCGCACGTTTTGTAAGGCAGTAAGGCTTTTATGTAAGTTATGTGCTTGAAAGATATAGCCGTTATTGCGTCTAGCTCGAACTAACTCTTTATTACTCGCACCACAAAGCTCTGACCCAAGTATTTTACAGCTTCCCGACTGAGGCGATCGCAGACCACTAACTAAGGTTAATAAAGTAGTTTTACCCGAACCAGAAGGACCTGTCATTAAGACAATTTCGCCGCGATCGATTTCTAAATTAATATCGAATAAAACCTGTTTGCGAAGTTGTCCCGTACCAAAATAGTGGTCGAGGTTTTTGATGTCGATTACTGGTTGTATTGATTGTTGTTCGTTCATAAATATTTACCAATGGAGTATTGATGACATGAATTTGAAAGATAGATACTTTTATATTGAATTTGAAATCCTTAGTTTAGATAGATTTGAGTATTTCCAAAAAATGTTTGAGAAGCTCAAAATAATCAAAAATGATTGGATGAATATTTGTGATTCTGAAAAAGAAGAAAGCAATTTAGATTATCAAGATCCAATCGAAGATTTTAATTGGTATAGTTATCTTGATAATGAAGCGAAAGCATGGTTTGAAGATACTTTTGATTACGACAGTGAGGAAGGTATAGTGTATCAGAAACTTTGTAATCTAACTCATTACGAACATCGTTTACATCCATTTTTAAGAACTCCTGGTAACTGGGATTTAGAATCAATGCTTCATTCTATTTTTTGTGGGGAGTATTGTTTAATCAAGCTTGTTCGACAAGAAAACAATCGAGAAGAAAACAATCGAGGTTGTTTATATTATGAGCCTATGGGTCATCCTTTTGGTGGTTCGGATAGCTTGGTAGAACTAATTAGAGCTTTTGGTAACAGAGTTATATATGATTTTTATCATGAAAATGATAATCTCAAAATTGAGTCTCAATGGAATTATGAACTAGCTAAAGAATTAGTTAAAAAAGGCATTGGTTTTACTCCCGATATATTGAATAACTAAGAAACAATTATTATCTTAGATATCTGATTTTTTTTGGGTAGCGATCGCAAGCCACTAACTAAAGTTAGTAAAGTCATTGTCGAACTAATGATTTGAATGGTTTTGATGACGAGAATAAAGTGTTAACATCCTAAATACTCTCAATTTATTTAAATAATTTTTCTCAAATATCTAACTTATGTTTGGTACTCAAGACCTCTCTGTTTTTTTGTTGGCAGCAATTTCTCTTAGCTTATTACCTGGTTCGGATACTATATATATCATTACTCGTAGCATAGGTCAGGGACGAAAAGCTGGTGTTGCTTCAGTTTTGGGCATTAGTACTGGTTTGTTATTACATACCAGTGCCGCTACATTTGGACTATCCGCTATTTTGGCTACCTCGGTAATTGCATTTAATATCGTGAAATTGATTGGTGCTACATATTTGGTATATTTGGGTATCCAAATGTTCTTTAATAATAGTTCCCAGGAAACCACCGACATTACTAAGACAAAAGAGGCAAATTTATCGACTATTTACCGCCAGGGAATTTTGACTAATGTTTTTAATCCCAAGGTAGCTTTATTTTTTCTGGCATTGTTACCTCAGTTTGTCGATCCAGCTAATAGCCATAAAGCGTTTTCATTTTTCTTTCTGGGGTGTATGTTTATTACTACTAGCACTACATGGAGTATGTTTGTTGCTTTGTTAGCAGCTAAAGCTTCTAGTATTGTTCGTTCTAAAACTCGGTTTATGGACTTTGCCAAACGAGTAACAGGAGTGATTTTTATTGGCATGGGAATTAAGCTTGCTACCGAACAGGCAAAGTAGATTAGCAACATTTTGTTTGCTTTTTGGTCATGTTTGGGTATATGTTTTTGCTAAAGTGGTAACTACATTCGTATCTACAGTATTAAAGTTGTGAAATTAAAAATTCAGAAAATCGGCAACTCTTTGGGTGCGAGTATTCCCCAAGAAATCTTAGAGAAAATGAATGTAGGAGAAGGGGATAGTTTGTACGTCACTCAAACACCTGATGGTATATATTTAACTCCTTACGATCCAGAATTTAAGACGGTAATGGAGACGGCAAAAAATATTACTAATCGCTATCGTAATGCCATGAAAGAATTGGCTAAATGAACTTAAAATTTGTTACTCTTGCTCAAGCTAAAGCCATACACAAACAACAGCTTGCTTTATTTGGTGGAACAACAGGAATTATTAATGAAGGAAAGCTTGAGAGTGCTTTATATCGTCCTGTAAATATAGCTAACTACAATCCCGATGCCAGTATATACGATTTAGCTGCTGCATTAGGTTATGGTATTGCCATTAACCACCCTTTTGTTGATGGCAATAAACGTACTGCTTTTATTGTTATGGCGGTTTTTTTGGAAATTAACCAAATTAAGATGATAGCTTCAGAAGTAGAGGTAGTAAACATAATGATAGGTATTGCTAGCGGAACAACATCAGAAGAGATGTTATGTAATTGGTTAAAGGAAAATACAGAAAAGTACACTTGCTACAGTCAACTATGATAGAGAGGATTGCTTCTGAGAGTCATTGGGTAGCTATTTTAATTTGTTCATGACTAAACGGTTTAGTTTAGTTTTTATTATGATAAGACCAAACTGATTAGTTCGGCAATATTATATCGACAAATTATACAAAAGATTTACGCTCGTCTTATTTGAGTCTATTGGCGTGATGACGCTAATTTGACAACGGTGACAAATAATATGTGGCAATTGACAAACAGTTACTCTGTAAGACATTAACCTCACGAGCGCGGCAGGATTCGAACCTGCGACCTACAGAACCGGAATCTGTTGCTCTATCCCCTGAGCCACGCGCCCCTGTATTTATTACTAACAATAACATTTTTTTCTAATTTGAGCTAAAAGCAGAGATAATAGCGCGATAAGGTCTAAAGGAAGGACGCGATCGCGCTAATAGTTATTTAACACCAGAAGCGATAGCAATAATGGCTTCTTGTGCTTGCAACTTAACTAATTTTTCTCCAGTACTATTTTTATCTAGTAAAGGAATCTCGCTGACAGGCAACACCAAACGGCGATCTTTGTTAGTAATTAATACTAAATTATTTAGAGACTTAATCGCAGTTGCTGCTGCCAAGTTATCTCGTTCGTCGGCAAACTGAATTCCCTGAGTGCCTATATCGCCGCGATTGGCTAGTCTTAAAGTTTTAACTGGTATGCGTTTGACGTAACCCAATTGGGATATCAAAACTATGGTATCTTGGCTCGTAACCGCACAGCAGCCAGCTAATTGTTCTCGAACCCGCAGACGCATTACCTTATTACCTTGAGCATTACGTCCCATAGTTGGAATTTGATTTTCGTCTACTGCCAGACGCAAAATTCGTCCTCCAGTAGTAGCGATCGCCACTTCTTCACCTTCACGGCTAAAGCAAAAATACTGTAGGCTGTCGCGTTCCTTGAGCTTGATTAAAACCAAACCGCGATTGCCTAACGCTTCTAACTCAGAAGCTTTAAGGCGTTTGATAATTCCTTTTTCAGTCAACATGATTAAGTCGAGATTGCTAGTATCTTGAGGCATAAAGAACTGAGCCACTGTCTTGTTAGCATCTCTTTGTGCTGCTGAAGATAATAAACCTACAGCGGTTTGAGTAGTAGTTTCGATTGCCGAAGGAATATCGGCAATCGCTATCGGGTAGGCTTTACCACTATCGGTAACTATAATTGTCGATTGGCGATCTCCAATTGGTTCTCTGTCAACAATAAAATCGGCACCAGCTTTGATATTTAGATTAGAAGCGGAGTCAACTTCTGAAGGATTTTGCCAATAAATACAGCCTTCGTGAGTAATTTGCAAGTTAGCGTTTGGAGAGCGATCGAGCATCATCAACTTGTTAGGTGTAGCCCGAACCGCATCATCGGTTTTTGTAGGAGTAGATTTAGCTGCAACTACTTTCTTTTCCGCAGTAGGCAATACGCTAATGATTCGCGTCCGTCTTTCGTCACCAAACTTACGTTTAAGGGCGCGTAACTCTTTTTTTAATGCCTTAAGTAATTCGTGGCGATCGCTCAAAACTTTATTTAGCTGAGCAATTTTTTCCCGTAAATCTTCAGCTTCGGTTTCTAACTTTTGTCTTTCCAAACCCGTCAGGCGACGCATGGGCATGGCTAAAATCGAGTCTCCCTGGTCGGGACTAATGCCTAATTCCTCTTCCAGGCGATACTTGGCAGTAGTACCATCTGGAGCATTACGCAATACTTCAATAACGCGATCGAGATTATTTAAAGCGATTAATAAGCCTTCTACCAAGTGTAGTCTGCGCTCTGCTTCTGCTAGTTCGTGGCTGTACTGTCGAGTTAGGGTTTGTTCGCGAAACTTGAGAAACTCAGTTAACAATTGACGCAATGACAATTGAACTGGCTTATTATCCACCAATGCCAACAAAATCGCGCCAAAATTGGATTGCAGTGCCGTCTGACGATAAAGCTGTTGTAAGACTTTTTTGGCTTTAGCATCGCGTTTTAGTTCGATAACAACTCGCAAGCCCTGGCGATCGCTTTCGTCTCTAATATCGGAAATTCCTTCAATACGTCCCTGATTGACTAAATCGGCTACTTTTTCAATCCAGCCAGCTTTATTAACCTGATAGGGAAGTTCTGTAACTACAATTGCCTCTTTTTCTCTACGTCTGGTTTTGCCTTTAGAAAGTCTTTCGGCTTTAGCAACACCTCGAACTTTGATAATACCTTTACCAGTAAGATAAGCATCATGGATGCCTTTGGTTTCGACAATTTCTCCTCCCGTCGGAAAGTCGGGACCGGGAATTATCTGCCATAGTTTTTCGTCGGCCAGGTCTGGCTTGTCAATCAGCGCAATCAAACCATCAACGGTTTCAGTCAAGTTATGCGGTGGAATATTAGTTGCCATCCCCACAGCAATTCCCGCACAGCCGTTGAGCAATAAAATCGGCAATTGCGCGGGTAAGACTACTGGTTCTTGCTGAGAACTATCAAAATTGTCGCTAAAATTTACCGTCGCTTCGCTAATCTCATCGAGCATCCCTTGATATGCCAGAGGAGCTAGTCTGGTTTCGGTGTAGCGCATCGCGGCTGGCGGATCGTTATCCACCGAACCAAAGTTACCGTGACCGTCTAGAAGCGGATAGCGGGTAGAAAAGCTCTGTACCAATCTTACTAAAGCATCATATACAGACTGATCTCCATGAGGATGATATTTTCCTAAAACATCACCGACAACACGAGCGCACTTACGATAGGGGCGATCGGGTGTAAGACCCAACTCATACATCGCATACAAAATTCGACGATGTACGGGTTTTAGTCCATCTCTCACATCTGGTAAAGCCCTGCCGACAATAACGCTCATGGCGTATTCTAAATAGGATCTCTCCATTTCGCGATGAAGAGGAGTAGGGATAATTTGACCAGTCCCTAATAAGTTAAGCTGTTTTGCCATTAATTAAAAAGTCTCCAAAGGTGATTAGTAAGATATCCCGCAGAAGATGTAGTCGAGCTTTTAGGAATGAGAGTTTATAAAATATAGTGCAATATAGCTATAACATAGAAAAAGTTTTTTCTCTTACTGTTTTTTTGAGTCACAATTAATAAATAATGTGCTCTTCACTAGAAAATGGTTCGAGTGATATTTATCTACATCTAAAAGGGTATGTACTGTAAAAGCAGTGACGGTCGATATACATTGCCAAACTAACCTCGGCAGACTAAAAGACAATTGCGATCGCACAACAATACAGAGCTATGAGTTAAAATTGCTGATGGCTTTACACCATGCTATTTTTGGTACAAACCTCCTTGCGAAAGTGCAAGTCTGTTTCAAAATTTTAACTTTAGTCACAGGAACTCTTGGCAGACGAAAATTTTGTTACCAGTCTCCTGAGTAAGTAAACTTAGACTAAATTTATCATTAACTTATTTTTAACAATAAGTTTTTTCTAAATTCAAAATCTTTCTAGTTATTGTTTATGACCACAGTTCTAATTGTGGAAGACGATCCGATAAATCTTCGGGTTTTCTCCAAAATACTAACAAAAAAAGGCGGTTTGCAAGTAGAAGGCACCGAAAACGTAGAAAAGGTTTTACAACTGGCTGAATCTGGCGATATAGACGCAATTTTGATGGATGTTTCTTTGGCTAATAGCATCTATCAAGGTAAACCAGTAGATGGGATTGAAATTACTCAAATGCTAAAATCCAATCCACAAACTGCTTCATTGCCAGTTATTTTAGTTACCGCTCATGCCATGCAGGGAAATCGCGAGAGTTTTCTCAAACAAAGCGGTGCGGATGGCTATATTTCTAAACCTATAGTCGATCATCAGCATTTTATCGATTCTATTATGTCTTTAGTCAATCGCTCATAAACTATTTATCCTACTTTTTACTAGTACCTTAGTTCTATAGTATGTCAAAAAGCTGTTTTAAAGACTATAAAAGACAAATATTTTAGAAATTTTGTAACCTTTTGTAAGAGACAGAGGGAAGCGAAGGGATAACTCGGCAGAAAAAGCAAAGTGCATGGTTTTTATGGGCAAGGGAGCAGGGAGCAGGGAGCAGGGAGCAGGGGGAAATCAGTCGGACAAAGATCCCCCTGCCCCTCAACACTCCGCACCCAAGCGAAGCGGTGCTTTATTTTTTCTAAACCCTCTGATAGGGGCTAGTTAATTTTTCCAACTGATTGACTAGTAGACTGAGGAACAAGCCGACATCGGTAACAACACCGACAGATTCAACCGAACCGCGATCGCTTAACTTGGTAACTACGGCAGGATTGATGTCTACACAAACCATTTTGACACCCGCAGGAGTCATGTTGCCTACGCCAATAGAGTGCAGCATGGTAGACAACATTAAAATCATGTCCGTACCTTTGAGTAGTCGGGCATATTCTGCCTGCGCCTCGATCAGATTCATTTCCGTATCGGGAAGCGGTCCATCATCGCGGATCGAACCAGCCAAGCAGAAAGGAACGTTATTTTTGACGCACTCATACATAATTCCTTTGGTGAGTAAGCCTGCTTCTACAGTAGCGGCAATACTGCCATGACGGCGAACGGTATTGATAGCTTTAAGGTGATGGCGATGTCCGCCTCTTACGGGAGTTCCTTTTTGCATATCCACGCCCAAAGAAGTTCCCATTAACGCCTGTTCGATATCGTGAACGGCGATCGCATTACCTCCTAATAATCCCTGAACATAGCCATCTTGAATTAGGCGAGATAGATGCTTTACGCCTCCAGTGTGAACCACTACAGGACCTGCGGTAACGATAACCTTGCCACCGCGATCGCGAATCTGCCTCAATTCCCAGGCAATTTGTTCTACTACCAGTTCTACCCGTCTTTCGCTGGAGACACCCGCCCCCATAAAGCTAAATTCATCGCTGGCTCTTTTTTCGCGAGAGGCGGCTTTTCTAACGCTGCGAATACCTTCAACTCCGACCACAACGCGATCGCCAGCTACTAAGTCTCGTAAAATCTTACAGCGGGCAACTGTTTCTTTAGCGGTTTCGCCGACAACAATTGCCCCATCCATCCGTTGATTTTCTACCCGTATCCATTCGCCATTGACCCTAACTTCTGTGGGATAAATCGTAGAAACATAAAAATCATCGGGGGCAACTCCTGCTTGAGTACAGGTTTCGGTAATGGCATCGCGCACTTCTTGAGGTGTAGCTACAGCCCCCAGGTCAATTAAGCGACGCATAATTTCTTCCATCACCTCGCCATCGGGGGCAGAAACTCGCACCTCTGCGGCTGAGGTACTCTGTCTTTCCAGACCGAGGTTAAAGTTGAGAACTTTAAAACTACCCCCGTTTTCTACTACCAAATCTAAGGCACGGTTCATAATGCCAGCATCGAGCAAATGTCCTTCTAGCTGAATGACGCGAGTTTCAACTGGGGTACTAGCGTGAACTTCTTCTAGTACGGGTTCGGTAATTCTTAAAGTCAAACATTTTGCCGCGCCTCCTGCTTTAAGAAATTCGGTAAGCGGGGTTTCGATAACTTCAAAACCAGCCTCCGCCAGACGCTGTTTGAGACTATCGCTGGCTTTGTTCATTACTACCGTTTGTTCCACGTTTACCGAATTGCAGGCAAAATTTACAGCATCGGTTTCGGCGATCGCAATTCGTTTGGCTTCGGGTACGCGAGTTTCGATCAGATGATTGGAATAAGAATCAAACGCCCCTGGATAGTAGAGTAAATAGCCGCCAGTTAGAGGACAAAAACAGGTGTCGAGATGATAGAAGCGATCGTCAATCAAACGCAGCGATAGCACTTCGATATCCAGCCATTTAGCAATGTAGGGGTGGGAGTCTAGTTCGGAACGAAAACCATAACCAGCCCATAGCCATCTTCCCTCGCGGTCTAACAGCGCATCCCCCGCGCCTTCAAAGGGTAAATCTTTAGGCAGTTCAAAAACGTTAAACTCGTTATCTTCAAACCATTTTTTAAAGTGTGGTTCTTCACCCTGGCGTTCTGGGTGATAAAAGCGACTGAGAACGACGTTATCTCCTAACACCAAACCAGCATTGGCGGTAAATACCATATCGGGTACGCCTTTTTGAGGCTGGATTAAATCGACAATTGCCAAATCTTTAAGGGTGTAGTGTAGCTTCGACCACTGTTCTACGGCGCGATCGCGCGAAGATTTATGAATATTCCCTTCCATCCAAGGATTAATTACATAGTCTACGTCGTAGTGGTCGGGAGCGCACATTAAAATGCGAATTTGTTCGTTCATCATAAATTTCCGTGTGAGTAAGTACCTAAAAAATTGCTTCGAGCTACCTAGTCTTGTTTCAATCCTATTTAATTTAACAGTTATCAGCGATCGTTCTGCTTCAGTCAGAGATGGTTAATTTAGCTAACTATCATGCCGTTTATTATTTACAGCTTTGACAAAATAAAAGTTTGGCATAACCCGCACCAACCATCAACAATAAACTGTCAATAGTTAAAACAATATTTAAACCCAAATATGTATACTACTATAAGCACCAGAGCATTCTAAATAAATAAGTTATCAAATGCTAATAGATCCTAAGTTGGTACCAGAACATAGCAGTACTAACTATCCCGAGCCTTTTAAACATTTGGTTGCTGGCAGAATTAGACAGCGGATAGGAAATGCAGCAGGATTGACTAATTTCGGGGTTAATATAGTCAAATTACAGCCTGGAAGCCGTTCTGCTCTTGGACACTGGCATTTGCGTCAAGATGAATTTATTTACGTAATTGAAGGAGAAATTACTTTAGTTACTAATAGCGGCGAACACATCTTAACTGCGGGGGATATGGCTGGCTTTCCCGCAGGAGAAGCAGACGGACATCATCTTATCAATCGCTCTAACTATATCGTAACGTATTTAGAAATAGGCGATCGCACGGCAGGTGACGAGGTTACTTATCCCGATGACGATTTAGCAGCCAAGCGTACTTCTGAGGGAGATGTGTTTACTCGTAAAGATGGTAGTTTGTATTGATAATTAGGCTCTAGTGGTCTGTCAATATCTAACTGGTGGACAGGCAGGGGAGCAGGGAGCAGGGAGCAGGGAGCAGGGAGCAAGGGAGATATTAAGTGCTTCTCTATTCTTCATTAATTAATAGACAAAACACTAGGCGTTTAAATATGAATCGCTGGAATACCGAATTATACGAAGAAAAACACAGCTTTGTTTGGCAATATGGTCAAAAAGTTTTGCAATTGCTTGCGCCACAGCCAAACGAACGCATTCTCGATTTAGGTTGCGGTACGGGACAGTTAACGGCAGAAATTGCGGCAACTGGTGCTGAAGTAGTGGGTATAGACAGTTCGGAACAGGCGATCGCCACAGCTAAGAAAAATTTTCCTCACATAGAATTTTTGGTCGCTGATGGTGCTAATTTTTTCTTTGATAAAACTTTTGACGCGGTTTTTTCTAATGCTGCGCTGCACTGGATACAGCCGCCAGCAAAAGCGATCGAATGTATCTGGCGATCTTTAAAGCCAAAAGGACGTTTGGTTGCCGAATTTGGTGGAAAAGGTAATATTGCTGCGATTGTTACTGCTTTAAATTCTGTTTTAGAAACACCATATAATCCCTGGTATTTTCCTAGTATTGCCGAATACAGTAACCTTTTAGAACGACAGGGATTTGAAGTTGTCTATGCTACTTTGCGAGATCGCCCGACTAAGTTAGAAGGAGAAAAAGGTTTGGCTAACTGGCTGGAAATGTTTGCAGGTAGTCATTTAGAAACCTATTCCGAAACTAAAGACCAAATTATCGCTCAAACTGAGACAAGGTTAAAACCACTTCTGTATCGAGATGATAACTGGATTGCCGACTATCGTAGAATTTGTATTGTCGCCATTAAAAAACAGCAGTATCTATAGAAAATTTTTATGTGGGTTAGATGTTAATAGGATTTAAACTTCAGGTTGAAACTTGGCACTCAAACAAAATTAAGTGAAGTTAGTAACGCATAAACTTTTACCAACAAAAGTTCCTCGCAGTTTTTTCAAAATAACTGTATTTGCAGTTGTTTTTGGCATTATTTATTTACAAGATCCACTTTATGAAGGCAATCAAAACACTAAATTCTTACATGGACTTGCCAAAGCAGGTTTGGGCTATCTCGATCGCGACTGGCTGGCAAATACTTTAGATCCCCTGCCAGCTTTTAGTAAACTAGTAGAATTTAGCTACCTTCACTTTGGCGAAGTATCGTTTTATATCTATCAAATTCTCTGTCTGGGTGTTTATCTCTACAGCTTGTTAGGTATCACTTCTCAACTATTCGGCTTTAATAACAAGCCAGCAGCTTATTTGCTCAATGCCACACTACTAATCTACAGTCACGTTATTGCTATTGGCATTGGTGGTGAAAACGATATTCAAGAATATCTCTATCAGGGTTTTGCCGAACAGTTTATTATCAGCCATCAGTTTCAGCCGAGTACTTTAGGGGTGTTCTTGCTGCTGTCGATTTATTTGTTTTTAAATAATTATGCTTATTCGGCGGTCGCGCTACTAGCTTTAGCCTGTATTTTTCATCCCGTTTATCTTCCTGGTGCCGCTTTCTTAACTTTGACCTATATGGTCATAACTGTTTACCGAGAGCGAAACATACGCAAAGCTTTTTTAATGGGATGTTTGTGTTTGCTACTGGTGCTTCCTGTAGTTATATACACCCTGGTATTTTTCGAGCCGACATCTTTAGCAATTTGGCAACGAGCGCAGGAAATAATTATTAATTATAGGATTCCCCATCACTCTCATCCAGAAATTTGGTTGAAGTATCCCGCCACAATTTTACAAATTTCGGCAATGATTTTGGGACTGTTAGTTGCCAGAAACACGCGCATCTTTCCCATTTTGGCATTCCCTTTGCTTTTAGCAACCTTAATGACAGTTTATAAAATGCTGGGTAATAGTGGCACTTTAGCTTTTACCACTCCCTGGCGAATTTCTGTGGTTCTGGTGCCTCTATCTACGGCTTTGATTATTGCCTGGTTAGTTAGATTTATATTTGCCAAATTTACTATCCTATCTCGCTATCGCAGGCTGGCGATCGCTTTTAGTCTGACAGCTTTGACTGTTTTATTTGTAAGTCGTGCGGCGTTGCAGGTAGAGGAACTAGAGTTAAACGATGAAACCATACCATTGATGAACTATGTCAAAACCCACAAGCAAGCTGATGACGTTTATTTGATGCCAATACAGTCAGAAAGTATGTTAGGACTGCCAAAATTGCAAAAGTTCCGTCTCTATACTGGTGCGCCAATTTTTATTAACTTTAAGTCTCATCCTTACAAAGATGTTGAGGTTTTGGAATGGTACGAGCGAGTAAACTTAGCTTTAAAATTTTACGAAGCTCCCTCAAGAGAGCGCGCCTGTCAGATACTCGATTATTTACAGGCTGAGTACCAAGTTACTCATGTAGTTTTAAATGAGAATAACTTTAATATCCAATGCCCTGACTTTAATAAACTTTTCCAAGATGATTCTTATGCTTTATACGCCGTTAAGTAGAAAGAAAATAATTGGATATGAGGGTTAGTGGTTAGTTATTAATAGTTGGTAGGTAAGCGTCAATCAAAATAATCATATTTATTAGTTTTTACACGATCGCCTAATATTTAAGGCGATCGCGAATTGCTAAACTTAAATCATATAAATCTAGCCAAAATTGCCACTGACATACTGTTTGGTCGCTTCTTCTCTGGGATTTTCAAATATTTCCTCGGTTGGTCTGTATTCAACCAAATAACCAAAACGATTGCCCGATTCTCCTGCTTCAGCATTAAAAAATGCCGTCATATCTGCTACTCTAACTGCTTGCTGCATATTATGAGTAACGATAATAATCGTGTATTGGGCTTTTAGTTGGTGAATCAGATCTTCTACTTTATTAGTAGAAACGGGATCGAGGGAAGAACAGGGTTCGTCCATTAACACTATATCTGGCTTAAGTGCGACGGCTCTAGCAATACACAAACGCTGCTGCTGTCCTCCAGAGAGGGAAAGTCCATTTTGCTTGAGCTTGTCTTTGACTTCTTCCCAGAGGGCAGCTTCTCGGAGAGATTTTTCTACCAACTCATCCATATCCCCTTTATAGCCATTAATTCTCGCTCCATAGGCAATATTTTCATAAATCGATTTAGGAAAGGGATTGGGATTTTGAAACACCATGCCAATACGTCGGCGTACCTCTATCGGATCGATGTTGTCGGCATAAAGATTTTTGTCGCGATAAATAACCTTGCCCTCTACTCGACAACCATCAATTAAATCGTTAAGGCGATTGAAACAGCGAATCAGGGTACTTTTGCCACATCCAGAAGGACCGATTAGTGCCGTAACCTGATTTTTAGGGACTTCCATGTAAACCCCTCGCAAAGCGGCAAAATCGCCATAGTAAACGGTAACATCTTCTGCCTGTAAGATAGTTTCTGCCGCTCCAGGTTGTTGGTTTTGAGACTGCTGTTGTTCTTGAGTAGTCATGACTATCTAATTGTTTTTATTTACTTGCGATCGATTGTTAACTAATAGACGCTTTTACGAGTTGCCAAGCGAGAGAGAATGCTGGTAATTAAAATCAGCAATACCAAAATTAAAGAAGCTGCCCAAGCTAGCTCTCGCTGATTTTCATAGGGAACGGTAGCGTAGTTATACACCAGTACCGAAAGAGAAGGAATTGGCTCGAATAAACCATTGGGCCAAAATTGAGTGAACAAAGCAGTAAAAATTAGTGGTGCCGTTTCTCCTGCTGCTCTGGCGATCGCCAGGGTAGTTCCCGTAACAATTGCGGGTAATGCTGCTGGCAGCACAATTTTAAGTACGGTATGAAAGTTAGATGCTCCCACACCTACAGATGCCCAACGCACCTCTTGCGGTACGATTTGCAGCGCCTCGTCGGTGGTGCGGACAATTATGGGCAACATCAATACTGCTAGAGCAAAACCGCCTGCAAATGCCGAAAAACCTCCCGTTCGCAACACAATCGCGCCATAGGCAAAAATTCCGACGATAATTGAGGGAACGCCACTGAGTACGTTAGTGGCAAAGCGAATCCAACGGGCGGCTCTAGCAGGGCTAAATTCAGAAAGATATACTGCTGCTAAAACTCCAATGGGAATGCTAATTACTGCCGCGATGCCGACTAAAATTAAGGTTCCCACAATTGCATTGGCAATACCACCACCTTCTTGCAAGGCTGCGGGGGGCAGTTGGGTAAACAAATTTAAGCCGAGGCGACCACCCCCTTTAATCAGCACGTAAATAATTACCAATCCCAAAGGAAGTATCGATAAACCCAAAAATGAAAAGGCAACGATATTGAGTATGGTGCCAATAATGGTACGGGGTTTAGATGATTTTTCCAAGCCGCTCGTATCTTTATGTTGGTTAGTTGCCGAGGTCATAATCAATATTTCTTGACTTTTTGAATGATTAACTGCGCCAAAATGTTGACAATTAAAGTAATTAGAAACAAAACTAGTCCTGCATACATCAAAGAATCTCTCTGCAAACCGCTGGCTTCGGAAAATTGATTTGCCATTAAAGAGGCGATTGTGTTAGCAGGAGCTAAAACTGAAAACTGAAGGGCATTACTATTGCCAATTACTAAAGTTACCGCCATTGTCTCTCCCAAAGCTCTACCCAAAGCCAGCATCGTGCCACCGACGATACCAGAAAAAGCAGCGGGAATCAGGATGCTAAAGATAGTTTGCCATCTGGTCGAACCAACAGCATAAGAACCAGAACGTAAGTCTGGTGGTAAAGAAGCCAGAGAGTCACGGGCGATCGCGGTAATAATGGGTAAAATCATAATCGACAAAATTATGCCCGCAGGTAACATTCCAGGACCTGGATAGGGTGTCGAAAATAAAGGAAACCATCCCAAATTATTATGCAGCCACGAACCGATTGGTTTGAGAAATGGAATTAAGACGTAAATTCCCCACAAACCATAGACGACGCTGGGTATTGCTGCCAGTAGCTCTACCATAAATACCAAAATGCGTCTTATACCAGGAGCTAAAAAGTCTTCACTGAGAACGATCGCGTTAGCAACTCCTATGGGAAAGGCGATGAGTAGGGCAATTAGCGAACTAATCACCGTACCGTACATCATGGGTAAAATGGCGTATGCCTCTTCAACAGGATTCCAGGCACTACTAGTAACAAAAGATAAGCCAAATTCTTTAATAGCTGGAATTGCCTGTATTCCTACTCTAATCGCAATCCAGAGTAGCACCGCAGCTACGGCGAAAGCTAAAATGCGGGTCGTCCAAATAAAAGTGGTGTCTAAAGTTTTTTCAAGCGATGTTCGATTTTTATTTTCCGAACTTTCTGAAGGAAGATTTGCTGAGGAAGAAGTCATGATTTAATTAGCATTAATAAATCGACAATTGATTTTTTCCTCTAATTTGCGAGGTTGATTTTTCTAATTAATCTTTAAATAAAACTTTTTTAGAAAAACTTTTGCCTGTTATCGAGTTTTATTATTACACTTTTGGGCAAATAAATAAAACTGCGAAGAAAAAACAAATGTTTAAGAGTTAGTTAAATGAAGGTTAATTTTTAATTAGCTTTTTTAGCATGATTTTTTTGTCCGATCTTTATTTATAAAGATGGATGTACTATTTTTACTCAAAAATTAAAGATAAAAAGTATTGTTATACTTATGCCATTTTTGATTTAATCGCTCGCTTCGTATTTTCGCAATACGTCTGGTTAACAGTGATTCAAGCAAACAAAGCAAATAAACACAGTCAATACAGAAAATCACTTGCTTTTTACTAATTGATACAATCGCTTCAAGCAGTATATTTATAGATAGTGCAATTTGCTTTCAAATGTTTATCTAGTTGCAGGGGACTCCGTTAATGTATAAATACAACTCAATTTAAACGAATACTTTAACAATTGAGAATATTTGTACGAATTATTAGTATTCGTAATTTTAAATAACTAAAATGTAACGCAAAAAGCTACACGTTCTTAAATTTCTCTTTACCTTAATAGAATATTATCTAATTTTGAAAATAAATTATGTAAATTTGTTTTAGGCAAGTCTAAATGATCTCAAATAAATCAAAACAAAAGTTTCTTTTTACGGCAGCCTCTGTAGTAACTTTAGGAGTTGTCGCACAAAATATAGATATTTCTAATGTTGCGATCGCTCAAGATTCTGTAAGCCTTTCAGGTGCGGGTGCATCTTTTCCAGCACCGTTGTATCAACGTTGGTTTTCTGAATACAACAACCAAAATCCCAACGTACAAATCAGCTATCAGTCTGTTGGTAGTGGTGCTGGTGTCGAACAGTATTTACAAGGAACCGTTGACTTTGGTGCTAGCGATGCTCCTTTAACCGACGAAGAACGCCAATCTTTTGTAGATAGCTACGGTACAGAACCCATTCAGGTGCCTATGACTGCGGGTAGTGTGGTATTTGCCTACAATTTGCCTGGAATTGATAGCTTGCAATTATCTCGCGATGCCTATTGTGGAATTGTTACTGGTGACATCACTAGCTGGAACGATCCTACAATTACTGAAGCTAATCCCGATCTAGAACTACCAGATACTCCAATTAACTGGATTCATCGTTCTGACGGTAGCGGGACTACTTTCTTATTTACTAACCACATTGCCACAGCTTGCTCTAGTTGGGAGGGTGGTGCTGCAAAAACTGTTTCCTGGCCTACTGGGATCGGTGCTAAAGGTAATGAAGGTATCGCCGCTCAAGTTTTGCAAACAGAAGGTGGCGTTGGTTATGTCGAGTATGCTTACGCTACAGAAAACGGTATTTCTGCTGCTGCAATTGAAAATAGCTCTGGTAACATCATTACTCCTTCTCCCGAAAGTGCTTCTTTAGTGTTCCAAGGTGAAACCGTACCAGAAGACTTTGCTCTAACCGTACCCGATCCTGCCAACCCCGAAGCCTATCCCATCGCTGGTCTAACTTGGATGCTGCTCTATCCAGAATATGACGATCCCAACAAAGCACAAGCTTTGCAAAGTATGATTGACTGGGCGTTAAATAGCGGCGACCAATACGCTCAAGAGTTGGGCTATATTCCCCTACCTCAAGATGTAGAACAGCGCGTAATGCAAACTGTAACCGAGCAGATAGCTGCCAATCAGTAACATCTGTAAATATATCTGAAAACACAAGCGATCGCATCATATAGAGCGATCGCTTTTTTAAGTAAAAATAATCCAGTCTCCCGAAACCTCAGCAACTATACCACCAGGTAAACTAGAGATTTTAGTTTTATTGGGCGCGCTAATCAAGCTACATACGGCTTCTATTTGCTCGAAATTAGGCTGTCGTGTCATAACTGATGGCAAAAATTGTCTTACAGCGCGACGCTGTAACGCTAAAGGTGCATTACGCATATAGATGCGATTTATTTGGTTGTTTTCTCTTTTAGCTTGCTGTAGTAGCTGTTGTGCGGCTGATTCTAAATATTCAACATCGGCGCGTAATAACTCTGCGGTTTGAGCTAGAGAGTTTTCTACCATAGGATTAAAGTTATTTTGCAAATAAGGAATCAAATCGAGGCGAATGCGGTTGCGAGCATACTGGCGATTTTGATTAACTCGATCGAACCACACTGGTAACTCGAACTGTTGGCAAAATTCTAAAGTCTCATGGCGATAAAAGTTGAGAATGGGGCGAATTAGAGCGATTTTGTTTGTTAAGGGGCGTTTCCAGGTCAAAGCACTCAAGCCATCACTACCCGCACCGCGAATTAAATTATAAAGCAAAGTTTCGGCGCGATCGCTCTTGGTGTGTCCCGTAACGATATAGTTAAAATTATGCTGTTCGGCAATAGCAGTTAAAGCCTGATAACGCCAGCTTCTAGCCGCAGCTTCAGTTTCTTCAAGTACACTTGCTATTTGCAGATAAAAAGGCATCTGCCAAACTTTAGCTACTTCTGTTACTCGCTCGGCAATACCAGCATCGGTAGACCAACGATGATCGCAATGGGCGATCGCCAAATTCCACTGCCATTTAGAACGCAAATCTAATAGTAATTTTGCCAAACACAGAGAATCTTGTCCCCCCGAAACGGCAATTAAAATACTCGTTCCTTGTGGCAAAAGCTTTTGCTGACGCAGAGTTTTGTGTAATTTAGCGTGATAGGGAGTCCAAACAGAACGAGTCATTGTTTTTTAAATTGAGATAAATCTTAAAGCGATCGCAACTATAGTAAATGTATATAGCAATCCCTGGTGAATCGTGAAATTTTTGTTCCCTGTTCCCTATACAGAGATTTGACTGTTCACAAATGTTTTAGGATTGCTATACAGTTATTACCGACAATAACTTTTCTAATCAAGTAGTTAGTTATGTAGCTCGAATATAGTTACTAAATAGCTTTAATTAATAGCATAGATATTTTTTACTCACCTTTAGATATTTGCTTGTAGAGAATACAATAAAAAATCGACATGACGAGATAATCATTGCTTGAGCGACTTAATGTATCTCAGCTTAAAAGCTAATTTAATTGAATTTTACTTTACAGTTTGGACAAAATTAAACTTAATATAAATTAATCACATTCGATTTAATATTGGTACCAGCCAGATACAAAAACGCTGTAAATCTGCTGTGTTATTATCTCCAAAAACTTCATTTGTCTGCACTTCACCAATTTTTAACTATTGTAGGGATTGAATTTATGTCTTCAAAAAAATTATCATTAGTAGTTTAAATTACAAAATATAATCCCAATATTCGATACAACTCGAAATAAGTACAGAAAAATTTGTTATGTTTACTCTTCTCAGTGTATTCTTTGCTTTTGTGATGGTAGGTATCTTGCTATTAGTAGCAAGATTTCTCAAACACAAAATTAAGTTCTTTGAAACTATTTATTTACCAGAATCAATTATTGCTGGTGCAATCGCCTTACTTTTAGGACCTGGAGTCTTAGGAGCGATCGCCGTAGCATCGGGGGCGGGAGCAGAATCTTACTGGGCGGGAGGTATCTTCCCAGAAGAAATGCGAAACGTTTGGTCTGAGTCACCTGGTGTTTTTATTAATATTGTTTTTGCCGCTTTATTTTTAGGTGAAACTATACCCAATCCCCAGGAAATTTGGCGTAAAACTGCTCCTCAAGTAGCTTTTGGACAAAGTTTAGCCTGGGGTCAATATACTATTGGTATTTTATTGACGCTGCTGATACTTTCTCCGCTGTTTGGTGCTAACCCCATTACTGGAGCTTTAATTGAAATTGGTTTTGAAGGCGGTCACGGTACGGCGGCAGGTATGGCTGACACTCTGAGCGGTCTTGATTTCCCCGAAGGAGGAGACTTAGCATTAGGTTTGGCTACAGTGGGTATCGTTTCAGGAATTATTTTTGGTACGGCTTTGGCTCACTGGGGTCGTAAAAAAGGCTATATTGCTACCGAACCCGTAGAAGTAGCAGAAGGTGACGCGCAGTTTCAGGAGACAGCCGCAACCGAAAGTAGCCACGTCTTGCGAAAACGTGCTTCTTTGATGCGTAATCTACTGATCGATCCTCTGTCTCTAAACTTCGGATTTACAGGATTGGCAGTAGTAATTGGTTGGCTGATCTTACAGGTTTTGACCTGGATCGAAGCGATTACCTGGGGCAGAAACGGTTTGGAGTTGATTGGAGCTATTCCTTTATTTCCTTTAGCATTGATTGGCGGTATCATTATTCAGGTCGTCATGACTAAGCTCGACCTCGACACTTTAATTATCAGAAGACTGCAAGAACGAATTGCAGGGATAGCTCTCGATGTTTTAGTTGTCACTGCTCTAGCATCGATCAATCTTGCCGTATTGGGAGCTAATATTGGTATTTTCCTTACCCTTTCCATTGTCGGGATTATTTGGAACGTTTTAGCATTTATGTATCTAGCTCCTCGTATTTTGCCTGTATATTGGTTTGAACGAGGAATTGGCGATATGGGTCAGTCAATGGGTGTAACCGCGACGGGAATTTTGTTAATTCGCATGGTCGATCCTGACAACCGAACTGGTGCTTTTGAAAGTTTTGCCTACAAGCAACTGTTCTTCGAGCCAATTGTTGGTGGTGGCTTGTTTACTGCCGCAGCACCCGCCTTAATCGTGCAATTTGGTTCGGTAACGGTACTCATACTAACTACAGCACTACTAGCTTTTTGGTTAATTTTTGGCATTATTAACTGTAAACGCACTCAAAAAGCGATCGATGCCCAAGGGACAAGCGCGTCTGAAACACATCCAATTGCTAGATAAATCGAAGCTAGTTTGTGTAGTTTACAGCAAAAAAATAAATCTAGAATATAGCGATCGCATTAAGATCGCTTTTTTTAGGTTCCAATATCCTCATTCCAGAGTAAAGGCTTAGATAGTATAAAGTCGCTCATTATCTCAACACATTTTGGTTCGTTGAGAACTTCAACTATTACATTTTTACTTCTTAGTAAATCTTCTTCCCCTAAAAAATTTTTATTCTCACCGATAACAACATGAGGGATTTTATACAACAAAATTGCACCACTACACATACTGCATGGAGAAAGAGTAGTGTATAGAATTACGTCTGTATAAAAAGCTGCCGATTGACGACCAGTATTTTCCAAAGCATCCATTTCTGCATGAAGAATAGCACTATTTCTTTGTATTCTTCGGTTATGACCGCGCCCGACTATTCTGCCATTTTTAACTATAACCGAGCCAATAGGTATTCCTTCTTCTTTCAGCCCCTGGTAAGCCTCTTGTAAGGCTTCCGCCATGAATTTATCCATCAATTTTTTTTACACTTTATACAATAAGATTTACTTGCAATTGACTTAATACATTAACCTCTTAATATTTCTGTAATCGAAGTTTCTCGCTCGGACATTTTATCTATTGGTTGACGATAAGTATGTAGTATTTGTAAAAACTTATTAAAATCAAAGCTTCTAGGATCGAATCGATGACCAGAACGATCTACATTTTTATGTGTAGTAATGCGTTCGTCTGGTATGTTACTTTGAGCTAGCAACCAGGCTAAAGACTTGTATTGATTGTCAGTGTAACCGCTATGGTAGTTTTGGCGAGATTTACCCCAACTGTCTGGCGGCGTTTCTAAAGATATATGGTAGGCAAAGTTGTTTACCGACGGTGGTAAATTAGCATTGGTTTTAACAGTTTCCTTGCCTAAAGAACTTTCAAATACTGAGTTACCCGCCCCAAAAGCTCGTTTATCCGAAGTAAGCAAATAAATAATAGTTCCGTCTAGAGCAATTAAAGTGTGATAACTAACTTGATTGTTGTCGCTAGAATGAGGTGTTTTAAAAGTATTAATAGCACTGGCAATAGAGTTGGTGGTTTCATGCAAGACCACAAGGGGTAAGTTGTTTACAGAGTTACCATAAACGTCAGTACTATAGCGATCGCCATAGTTGCTAGGGTGGATAGTTGTCATAAAATATCTAGGTTTGTATTGCTTAAAAGCATCTGTAGTCTTGTAGGTAGTAATTACATTTGCAGAAGACGCATTGGCTTCAGATACAGAAGAAGATTCTACAGACTTTTTGGTTTCTGATGTAGAAGATGACTCGGCTTTTTGCTCTACTTGCGGACTAGGTCGAGTTGTTTTTGGGACTCGAACGCTATAGTTTCGATCGAGCCGATCGTCTTGAATTTTTAAACCAACAATAACAGATGCGATCGCCGCAACTATAACCATTAAAATTTTGCTATAAAGAGAAACATTTAACATAGCTTTTAAAATTAGCAATAATTCATGGTATTGCCGATCGAATAAAATTGCCGAGATCGAAATCGGAGCAATAGACGTTACTACTAGTGTTTAATACATTCTTTAGTTCAAAGTTATTTTTTATTTACTAGCGATCGCTAATTCAAATTGCCTAAAAAATCTCTTACACTTTGTTGCCATATTTCTTTATCGACGGTAACTAATAACTGATGTCCTGCTTCGGGAAAAATAACCATTTTTTTTAGAGAGTTAATTTTGAAGTATAAATCTTCAGTTTCTTCGATACTAACTGTAGGATCTTTACTGCCTTGTAAAATTAAAGTCGGACAATTAACTTCTTTAGCATAGTCGATTGGATTGTGGGCAAAACCATTAAAACCGTAGCGAACCCCACCCCAGAAAACTATTAATTCTGCCATAGGAAAAGGTGGAAACTGAGAATTTTTTAACCTAGTTCGTACTGCACTTAAAAGTCTGGTAAAAGGAAGTTCTAGAATAATAGCATTGGTGTTTATATCTTCTTCAGCGATCGCTCTTAAAATAGCAGCAGTTCCCATAGAAATACCATATAAGATTATCGGTTTATTAGGATTTAATTCTCGAATACGATTAAAAACTAAAGCTACATCTTCACTTTCATATACGCCTACGGTATTAACATTACCGCTAGAGCCTCCAGAACCTCTAAAATCTACCAAAACAGTTTTGTAACCAAGATAATGAAATACTTTAGCTGATGCTAATAAACTGCTTTTTGTACTTCCTTTGCCATGAAATAGAATAATTGTTCCTTTTGGGTTGGACTCAGGTAACTCAATCGACCAGATATCGATCCATTATTGTTGATTTGTTTTCAGGCGATCGGAAATATATTGTAGCTGAAAATCTTTGGGTGTTTGCTTATTAACAGGACGAGGATATCCAAATTGTTTATCAGTTTGACGATAGTTTGTCAAAAAATATGCACTCAAATAACCCATACAGTTAATAGCAAAAATAGCAAATATACCAGTTATCCAAACAATTTTTGTTTTAAATATAGTTGCTTTCAATTTTCTCAAGATTGCAAAGTACAAAAAATTCTTATTTATAAAATAAACTATTATGTTTTTATAATATTTTTGTTTGCTATCTGTCAGATGGCTTTGCCAAATTTCTACATATAGTTATAATCACTCTTTTCTTCAATTTTTCACTATTAATACTGTTGCGATCGCTCATCAAACAAAAAATCATCTAACAAAATATGTTTACCTCTCCCTAACTGATAACGATCGATTAGAAAGAGGTAATTATTAATTATCTATTTGTCAGAGATTTACGCCTGTAGCTTTTTACCTAGTAATTGGTTAGTCAGTTTGGGATCGGCGCGTCCGCTAGTTTTCTTCATTACCTGTCCGACAAAGAAACCTTTGAGCTTAGTTTTGCCATTACGGAATTGTTCTAGTTCCTTGGGATGTGCGTTAAGGACTTCATCGATAATTGTTTCGAGTTCTCCCGTATCGGAGATTTGAATTAGTCCTTTTTTCTCTACCAGTTTTTTTGCCGAACCGCCTTTGGTTAATAGTTCGGGTAAAATGTCTTTGCCAATTTTACCGCTAATTGTACCATCGGCAACTAGAGCAATTAGTTCTGCCAGGGTTTCTGGTTTGAGTGCGGTTTCGGAGATAGTTAAGTTATTGCTGTTTACATAAGCAGCAATATCTCCCATTACCCAGTTAGCTACTTGTTTGGCATCACCACCAGCGGTTACTGCCGCTTCAAAATACTCGGCAACGGCGCGATCGTCGGTTAAAACTCTGGTATCGTAAGCCGATAAGCCTAATTCTGATTCATAACGGTTGCGTTTTTGTGCGGGCAGTTCTGGTAATTCTGCCTTCCATGCTTCTAATTGTTCTTTCGAGACTTCGATGGGTGGCAAATCTGGTTCGGGAAAATAACGATAATCGCTACTGCCTTCTTTTAAGCGCATACTTTTAGTACGTCCCGATCCTTCTTCCCATAGGCGAGTTTCTTGATAGATTGGTTCGCCGTTTTCAATTGCGGCAATTTGTCTTTCTATCTCATATTCGATCGCTTTTTGAATGGCACTAAAGGAGTTCATGTTTTTCAGTTCTACTTTAGTACCAAACTCTTGTTGACCTACAGGACGCACCGAAACATTAACATCGCACCTCAGCGATCCTTCCTGCATTTTGCCGTCGCTAATACCCAGATAAAGCATAATGCGGCGGATTTCCTGGGCATATTCAGCAGCTTCTTTCCCCGATCGCAAATCGGGTTCGGAGACAATTTCTAGTAAGGGTACGCCAGCACGATTAAAGTCTACTAGAGAATAAGAAGAACCGTCCAGGCGATCGCTGCCACCATGAGTTAATTTTCCTGCGTCTTCTTCCATGTGCAGGCGAGTAATGCCGATTTTTTTCTTAACGGGTTCGGTGTTGGGTTTTTCGACAAGTTCGATCTCAATCCAGCCATGTTCGGCTATGGGCAAATCGTATTGCGAGATTTGATAGTTTTTAGGCAAGTCGGGATAGAAATATTGCTTGCGATCGAATTTACTGTATGGCGCGATCTGACAGTTGAGTGCCAATCCTGCTTTGACGGCGTATTCTAAAACTTTTTCGTTTAATACTGGCAGCACTCCAGGATAGCCCAAACAAATCGGCGAAATATTAGTGTTGGGGTTTTCGGGGTCGAATTTAGTCGATTCGCGACTGAAGATTTTAGTTTCGGTGTTGAGTTGACAGTGAGTTTCCAAACCGATTACGGCTTCGTATTCTGTTTTAGCTGGTGCAGCACTGGTCATGTGTTTTAAATCTAATTAAATCTAATCTCTATAGTTCTTTTATTTTATCTGCTTGGTTTCCAACAGATCTTATGTCAGACATTTTAGCTGTCTTTCCAGCCTTAGAGGTTATTGAAAACAGCGATCGCACGACATATTACTTTTTGAAATAATTTTGTATTTATTATAATTAGTCTCAGAGAAGCTCACGCTTACCAATATCATGGAGGCTATGTGGAGTACATCACATGAGTTGGAACTAACTATGACTCAAGCAATAATCAAACCAGTCACTTTTGCCGAATTTTTAGACTGGAAACCCGAAGGTGGACGCTACGAACTTTATGATGGGGTAATTGTTGAGATGCAGCCAACAGGAAAACACGAAGAGATTGTTGGTCTGTTAGCCACAGAATTAGCCGTTGAGTATAGAAGATTGCAACTTCCTTATTTAATACCAAAAACTGCACTGGTAAAATCATCAGCTAGAGAGTGTGGTTATTCTCCCGACGTATTAATTTTAAATCGCCCTGCCTTGAAAAACGAATCACTATGGGAGAAGTATTCAACCGTACAGCAAGCAGCAACAATACCTCTAATTATTGAAGTTGTCAGCACCAACTGGCGAGATGATTACTTAACTAAGGTTAGAGATTATGAAGAAATTGGTGTAAAAGAGTATTGGATTGTGGATCATCTAGCTTTAGGTGGTAGAAGATATATTGGCAATCCCAAACAGCCTACAATTTCTATTTACCAATTAGTAGACGGCGAATATCAGATTAGCCAATTTAGAGATAGCGATCGCTTAAATTCTCCAACATTCCCAGATCTTAATATGACTGCCAATCAAATTTTTGCGGTAAATTAAAATAATTGTTCGGACGGATCGCATTTAACTAAACGTGAATTCGACGAGATATTCAGTATATTTTCTTGACTGCTCACCGCCGTAAACGGAACGGTGATTCTAGGGATTGGGAATTAACGCATACATTTCTTTACGTTGAAATCGCTTTATTCTTTTCTACTTTGTTTCTTACAATTAAAACAATAGTTATAAAATAGCGAACAATTATTATGTCTGCTTTAACTAAACAAGTTTGTTACACTCCGCAACAATATCTCGAATTTGAAGCAGATGCCAAAAACAAACATGAATATCGAGATGGAAAAATTATACCGATGGCAGGTAGCACGACAAATCATAACAAAATTAGTCTGAATTTTTGTCGTCAATTTCCTTTATCTATAAATGATCGAAATTACGAACTGTATATGGGAGATATACGTTTGTGGATTCCTCGCTATCGATTTTATACCTATCCCGATATCATGGTTATCGAGGACGAACCTATTTATGAAGGAGATAAATCTACTACTGTAATTAATCCTTTGTTAATCATCGAAGTGCTGTCTAAATCTACTAGTAATTACGATAGAGGCGATAAATTTAAATACTATCGTTCTATTTCGACCTTTCAAGAATACGTTTTAATAGACCAGTATAGTTTTGCTGTCGAACAATACATTAAGCAAGCTGAAAACAAGTGGCTATTGCAAGAATATGAAGGACAGAATTCAGTATTGACTTTGACTTCTGTAGATTATGAAATCGAGCTTAAAAAGCTCTATCACAAAGTTAATCTTACAGAAGATTGATAAATAAAAATTTAGTAGGCGATCGCCTCTTCTAGCAATTCTTTTACCATTCGCCAAAATTTCGCTCGAATTGTTGTAAAGAGAGTAACTCAATATCAGCATCTTGACGAACCAGATTGCGATCGCGTTCGGTATTATAGCCCCAGTCTGCTAAGAATAATTTGGTAATAGGTAGCAAATCTGACTGTTGCGTTACCTGTTGTAAAGCTTTAAGGCGATCTTCGACAAACCAAATACTAACATTGTCTGCACTTTCCCGATCTCTTAGCAGACGTAGGGTTTCGTATTTAGGACGTTTGCTTTCTTTGCCGATGATGTTTTCTGTTGGTAAATAAACTTGCTGCTGTTGTAATAGCTGTTGGGTGAATCTTCCTTCTTTGGTAGTGACAATATAAAGTTTAGTAGGAGAATCAATTATTTGTTGTAAGCGAGGAATAACCCCCGAAAAAAAGCGATGCATCCTCAACCAGCCTGCTAGATCTTCTTTAATCCAGCTATCTCTAACCCCGTCTAATTTTTGAGCTAAATCTTTTTTATCCAACCCTTCAGAAGTCATGATTCGGGTTACTATTGAAGACCAGTCTTGTAAAATAGATTCGCGATCGATACCCAAAATTAATGCCCTTAGTAATATAGGCATTTCCCAACCAGTTTCAATTACGGGACGCAATTGGCAAAACAAAGGTTTATACTCGTCACTAATATCGTGCTGGTTCCAGATTTGCTGATAGGTTTTTTTGGTGGTAGCAAAATATTCCTCTAAGCCATCGAGAATAACGCCATCAAAATCTAAAGCCAAAATAGTAGGCGGTTGGAAAGACATAATTATTATTTAACGGATAAAAATAAATTGCTCTGTATCTAGCTGTAAGCTGTAGGTTATAAGCTATTTACAATGCACCTGCGGCAGTTTTATCGAGGACGCTACCGCTTAAGTGGGTAGTAATATTAATTGCCTGCAACACAGGCTGTCCCGATGCACCTTGGGGATAGTCGATAACGCTAACTGCCCCATTACCCTGCTTGATATTCCAGAAATTTTTGGGTTCTAGTCCTAATAAATAACAGACGATCGCTTTATTAATTGCATCGTGGGCGACAACAATACCTGTAAGCGGGCGATCGCTGTTACTAAATTTGGCAACTATTTTATCCCAGGCGGCAATTGCCCGATCCCAAACTTGCTGCAAGTTTTCTCCTGCTGGCATTTGTACTAAGTTGGGGGTTGCTTTCCACTGGGCTAGCAAACCAGGAAACTCGGCTTCTATTTCGGTTTCTAGTTTGCCTTCCCACAAGCCATGACATATTTCTATTAGTTCTGTAGTGGTTTCTAACTCTACTTCTGGATGATGCTCTAAAATTAACTCGGCAGTCTCTTTAGGACGCAACAGCGAACTAGTTACGGCAAAATCGAGCTTCACATCCTTCAAAAATTCAGCGGCTTTACGTCCCTGTTCTTTACCATTTTCATTGAGAGGAATATCTCTAATTCCCTGAAAGCGAGATTCTTTATTCCACTGTGTTTCACCGTGACGCACCAACAGCAGACGAGGTCCAGCATGAGGAGGACGAACGGGAGGAATTGGCACGTCTAAATGAGAGGTTTGATTGAGAGACTCTAGCTGTACGGGATCGTTGTAGTCTCCTGTAAAGTTGAGGACGTTAATACAGCAGTTGGACTGTTGAATTGAATGGTAGCGATCGCATTTCATCCCAATAGCAGACATAATCAAGCAGCGATTAATGCCGTTGTGCGCCACGATTAAAATAGTCTTTCCTGAATGTTGGGGAATAACTTCTTGCCAGAACTGCCGCGCCTGTTCGTAGAGAGAAAGGACAGGATAGTGTTCTGTTCCTCCCTCTAAAATCATTTTAAATTCGTGGGGCAGTTGTTTCCATTTGCTGTAATCGTCGGCAAATTTTTCTCTAGCTACTTGTTTGCTGACTTTTTCCCACAGCGGTAGATCGATTTCCATTAGTTTATCTGTAGGCTGCAAAGTTGGCGCATTATTCAGGCTAGCGTGAATTATCTCTGCTGTTTTTTTGGCTCTCTGCAACGGACTACAATAAAGCGCATCGATAGAAATATCCTGTAGGGTTTTACCTACGGTTTGGGCATCGGCAATACCTCGTTCGGTTAAAACCGACTCATCACAACGACCTTGAATTAACTGCTGTGCATTGTAGCTGCTTTGTCCGTGTCGGACGATGATTACGCGAGTAGCCAAACTTTTAATCCTCTTCTAAATAAACATCTATCAATTTATCAGTTATTAGTTATTGGCGATCGATAAACCTATGTACAAACGTTGACTTAAACTACATCTAAAGTAAATTTAGGCAGCAGCCTCTACCCAAAAGTGTACTAACTCACCGCGCCACCAGCAAATACAAACATTAGCTAAATTAACAAATTTATAAATATTGCTGTAACTATGGCAAGTTACGTAGTGTTAACTTACGATTTTATTTTGAGTAAAGCCAAAACAACTGCATATCGTATATGCTCTAAAACAGGGGTTTTAAAATATGTACGCAAATAATTAATGGTTAGAAAAACACCGAGAATAATCAAAAAAATAGAAGCTATTTTTGAAGCATTTATTTGGAATGTTAGATTTTTTATTGTAGTTCCAGTTGTCTTTAGCTTACTTAGCTCTTTGCGCTTAATTGTTATTGGAACTTTAGACATTTGGGCGGCTTTGACTCTAGCTTTCGATATTCAAGATCCAGAAGGAGAAGCAACCGTACAGATAGTAGCATATATTATTGGCGGAATTGACTATTACTTGATCGGCATTGTTTTATTGATATTTGCTTTTGGTATTTATGAATTGTTTATTTCAGAAATAGAGATTAAACACAATGATGATTCAAATATTTTGCAGAGTGAAACTTTAGAAGAATTAAAAGGCAAGTTAGTCAATGTAATCGTAGTTGCTTTGATTGTAAGTTTGTTCAAGCAAATGCTTAGTTTGGAAATCAGACAAACAAGCGACGTAATTTACATGGCGTTGGCAATTTTACTTATTTCTATTAGCCAATATCTTTTGAATTTAAACCATCCGAGTTCTTCAAAAAGTAAACGCAATCTAAAAAGTCCACACTGAAAACGACGTTACCAGAATCAATTAATTAGTATTTCAATTGCTGTTAATTGATTTTAAGCTTCACAATCGTCGCTCAAAATTAAATTTTTCTGAAATAGAAACAATTGTTCGTTGTTCGGCGACAAGGGATAATGTTTTACAGAGAACCTGTCGTATAACGACGAGGCTTCTTAAAACTTCGTCAACTAGACGTATTTAAACTATGCGTCATAAATTTTTTTATCGAGTATTTAATGACTATCAAGCGAATAATCTTATCTTTAATAACTTTACTGGCGATCGCTAGAATATTTTTCTCGCTTAACGACAGCCTTTCCCAGCCACAAATTCAAAGTCGTTTGGAACTTTACCAAACCAATCTGGTACTTAACGTTTCAGAACTAAAACCTGAAGGCGAGAACAGCGCGGATTATCTTAAAGCGGTCGATTCTTTGATTGGCGAAGAACCCTATGCCAAAGCAATAGAACAGTATCAAAAAGCCCGTAAGGAAGCTACAACCAGCCGCGCCAACTATGTAGCACAACTACGACAGCTAGAATCCTCTACAGTTAGTAGCGATCGCCAGGAAGCTCAAATTGTAGCCGAAAATGAACCTACCAACCTCACACCGCCACAAAAATTACAAATCGATAAACAAATCCAAGAAATAGGCAAATTTATTAATGAAATAGATTTAAAACAGGGTATTCTCTACACGGCACAAGATAATAAAACCGAAGCTATATCTACCTGGCAACAGTTGATTGCAGATAACAATTCTCAAGATAGGTATGTTAGAACGGCAAAAGTTTTAACTGGTTTGTGGCAAGAGGAAACGGATATAGCCAATAATAGCGAAGCAATTATTGAAGCCAACCTCGATAGCTGGTTTCGCTACCAAAGTTTGGCAAAGTTGTATCAGTTAGAAAATCGCGATCGCGACTTAGCCATACTTCAGCAACAAGAACAGCAAGTAGCTAGAGACTCTATCGTCAAACTAGGTTTGATTAGCGGTATTCCCGTATTTGGCAGCATTGGCGGCATAAGTTTAGCTATCTTTTTAATCGTGCAACTGTTCTTCAAAAAAGAAGGCGCAATTTTAGCTACTAACAACGATAAAACTTGGGAAACACCCTGGAATTGGGAAATTACCTGGCAAGTTTTGATTGTCGGTTTTTTCTTTATCGGTCAGTTTGTCTTGCCTTTTGTCCTTGGCATATCGGGCTTAAATCCTGCTAACTATTCCCTGAGACTCAAAGCTTTATATGTGTTTGGTACATACATGGTGATGTCAGCCAGCGGAATTTTGGTACTGTATTTGTCAGTCAAATCTTTTTTTCCTTTACCCCAAGATTGGTTTAAAATCAAGCTTTTTAGCAATTGGGTACTTTGGGGCTTAGGTGGTTATTTGGTTGCCGTACCTTCAGTATTGATCGTATCTTTAATCAATCAGCAGATTTGGAACGGACAGGGCGGTAGTAATCCCCTATTGTTTTTAGCTTTGCAGGCTCAAGACAAGGTTGCTTTAACCATATTTTTTGTAACCGCTTCGATCGCCGCACCGATTTTTGAAGAGATAATGTTTCGCGGTTTCTTGTTGCCTTCCCTAACTCGTTATGTATCGGTATGGGGGGCAATCATCATTAGTGCGCTAATCTTTGCAGTGGCACATTTAAGCCTATCGGAAGTTTTGCCCCTGGCTACCCTCGGCATAGTTTTAGGAGTAGTTTACACGCGATCGCGCAATCTGTTAGCTCCAATGTTGCTACACAGTCTATGGAATAGTGGCACTTTGATAAGTCTGTTTATTTTGGGAAGTGGAATTTGAAATAACTGAGATGGGTTTGCCTAAAATGTAAAATAAATTACAAATTATGGTTTAAAACAGTGAGTTTTCAACTTAGCAAAGTTACTATTTTAGGAACTGGGGTTTGGGGTTCGACGTTAGCCAATATTCTTAAAAACAACGGACACAAAGTATTAACCTGGTCGCGAAGCAGCGAGAAAACTTTAGAATCTGTGGTAAAAGAGGTAGATATTGTAGTTTCTGCGGTTGCTATGAAAGGAGTAAGACCGACAGTAGAAAAACTTCAGGCAATAAATATTTCTTCCAAATTAATTATAGTCACGGCGACTAAAGGTTTAGACTCCGATACCACTCATACCCCATCTAAAATTTGGCAGCAGGCTTTTCCTGAAAATCCTGTAGTAGTCTTATCAGGTCCCAATCTATCTAAAGAAATTCGACAAAACTTACCTGCCGCAACCGTAACTGCTAGCCGAGATTTAGCTGCTGCCGAAACCGTACAAGAAATTTTTGCTTCAGACACTTTTAGAGTTTATGTCAACGACGATCCGATTGGCGCAGAACTAGGTGGAACTTTAAAAAATGTAATTGCGATCGCTGCTGGAGTCTGCGACGGAATGCAGTTGGGAACTAATGCTAAAGCTGCGTTGATAACTCGTTCTCTACCAGAAATGATTCGTATCGGTACTCGCCTGGGTGCTAGAGGAGAAACTTTCTTTGGTTTGTCTGGTTTGGGAGATTTAATTGCCACTTGCGATAGTTCCTTATCTCGTAATTATCAAGTAGGTTACGGATTAGCCCAAGGCAAGACTTTAGAAGAGATTTTAGCAAATATAGAAGGAACTGCTGAAGGCATTAACACCACCGAAGTCTTAGTTAAAATTGCTAACGAGCGAGCTATTGCCATACCGATTGTTCGTCAGGTCTATCGACTATTGAAAGGAAAGATTACCCCTGAAGAAGCAATTCAAGCCTTAATGGCAAGAGAGTTAAAGCCAGAATTTTGCGATTTGGAATTATAACGTTATTTGATTGCGATCGAGAAATTTACCAAATTTTTAAACAACTTCCCGATGGCGATAAACATAATCGATCGCGCCTTTGCTATTAGCAAACTTAAAATAGATTTATGGTAGCTGCGTTAGTTTATTTCCACGAGCTACTAATAATTTAATAACTGTGTAAATGCTTGAGAAATAAGAGTTTGAAATCGCTGTCGATGTTTTAGTCGAACAAAGGAACGAGCAATTTGAGTGGATGCTCCTAATTCTTCAATTTGAACTGAGCGAAGGCTGTTTAGCTGCAATTCTTTTTTAATCATCAGTTCTGAAATTGCCGTTACGCCAACACCGTCTTCAACAACAGCTTTTACCATCTCACCGCTACTCATTGCCAGAACGACATTTAAGTCTTTAGGGTCAATACCCCATTCTCTTAGAGCCTGCTCGAATACCGCTCTGGTTCCCGAGCCAGGTTCGCGCATCACCCATGTGGTTTGAGTAAGTGCTGTTAGAGAAACTCTTGGAGTTGAAAACCAAGGATGAGATTGACCGACAACAATAAGAAGGCGATCGCTACTAATGGTTTCTATTTCTAGAGCATCGATCGCTGAGGAACTGACGTTTCCTTCAACAAAGCCCAGATCGAATTGTCCCTCGACCGTTCCCGTAATGATTTCTGCGGTATTGCCCAATGTACAGTAAATTTCAATACCAGGATACTGACGCTTAAATTCGCTAATTTTATTAGGTAGCCAATAGTTGCCGATAGTGAGGCTCGCGCCTAATTTTAGTTCGCCTCGTTGTAAATTATTCAGTTCCCGCAAGCCGCGTTCGGTTAAATTGACCTGCTCTAAAATCTTTTGCGCCTCAATTTTGAGTAATCTACCTGCTGCGGTGATCTCAATATGGCGACCAATGCGATCGAATAGCTTCAATCCGTAGTGTTCCTCTAAATTTTGGATTGCCGAACTGACAGAGGATTGGGTCATGTAGAGTACTTCAGCAGCACGGGTAAAATGCATCTGCTCTGCTACAGCAAGAAAGATTCGGAGTCGATCGAGCGTTATACCTGTCATTGTTATGTGTATGCGAAAGAAAAATTATTAATCGATTTTATCGATTGAATTGACAGAAAAGAACGTTTGCTTCGATGAATAAAATTTCTTACGGTGAAGTCGATCCCTCATAACGCTACAGATTATGGAGACTTCACAAGAATCTAAACTGGTTTTGGCAGTACAGAATACACTACAGCGTTCGATAACCCTGCGGTTTACACCGCAGCAAGCATTATTTCTGGGTATTGCCAGTTTTTCACTTACAACCTGGATTTCGCCGCCCTTAGCTCTGACATTGGGAATGGGAGTGGCATTAACGATTCAAAATCCGTTTCAGCGCACTAGCCGCTGGATGGCTCGACAACTTTTACAAATCTGCGTCATCCTGCTTGGTTTCGGCATGGATTTAGCGGTCGTGGTACGAGCGGGACAGAAAGGTGCTTTGTTTGCGGCAATCGGCATTGGCATATCATTGTGGCTAGGGCAATGGTTGGGCAAGCGGTTAAAGATTCCAGCGAAAACATCGGTGTTAATTTCTGTAGGAACTGCGATTTGCGGGGGGTCGGCGATCGCGGCAGTTGCTTCAGTTATCGGTGCGGCAGAACAAGAAATTTCGCTGGCAATAGGCACAATTTTTTTGCTCAATGCTGCCGCTCTATATATTTTTCCGCTGCTGGGACACCTCTTACACTTAACGCCAGACCAATTTGGTACTTGGGCAGGTATCGCAATTCACGACATTTCTAGCGTTGTGGGTGCGGCATCGCATTTCGGGACGACAGCATTAGACACGGCAACGGCAGTCAAACTATCTCGTACACTCTGGATCGTACCGATTTCGCTCTTTTTTTCCTGTTTATTTCAGAGCCGACGGACAACAGAATCACACCAAGCTCCTACGATTCAAATTCCCTGGTTTATCGGTCTATTTTTACTAGCATCTCTCATGCGATCGCTCGTCCCCAGTGTCGCTAACTGGTCGCCTATCTTAACGCAGTTTTCAGAAGCTGGATTGAAGCTAACGCTATTTTTTATTGGAACGGGGCTATCTATACAGACTCTGAAAGTTGTGGGTTGGCAAGCGATCGCCCAAGGAATTGTATTATGGATTGTTATGAGTGTTAGTTCACTTGGCTTTATTTTGTGGATGATTCACTAAATACATTTACAACTCTATTTGCTTCTTATACTAAATCCGATTACCAAAGTACGTGTAAAATAGAGAGAAATAACAAAAAAATGTTAAATGCCAAAAACAGCTTATTTAGCCAAGCATTTTAGTTCGAGTGAGCTTAAAAAAAAATATCTTAAAAGTAAAGACTCCGTAGAAGCTAGAAGATGGCATCTGCTGTGGAAAATATCTTTGGGATGGACAATAAAAAATAGCGCGCTCGCTGTGGGATGTTCTTATTCTTATGGTCAAAAGATTCTTAGTCGATATAACCTTTATGGAGAAGAAGGGGTCAAGAATTGCAAAAATCAAACCAGYAATCATGCTAGAGGAAAAAAAAGGTTATTATCGCAACGACAGTTAGAAAAACTAACAAGAGCGATCGAGAATAAGCCGCCAGATGGAGGAATCTGGACAGGAACGAAAGTGGCTCGCTGGATTGAAACAGAAACGGGAAAAGAAAAAGTCTGGAATCAGCGAGGTTGGGACTATCTAAAAAAGTGCGGTTACTCCTGGCAGAGTCCAAGACCAACACATAAAAAAGCGGATAAATTGGAGCAGGAAATATTCAAAGCTAACCTCCCATTGAAAGTTGAAAAACTAGAACAAGAAAATCCAGGCGTACAAATAGATCTATGGTTTTTTGATGAGCATAGAATAGGATTAAAACCAATACTCAAAAAGGTTTGGTCAAAAATTGGTAATCGACCCGAAGCGGTCGTACAACATCGCTACGAATGGTTGTATGTTTATGGATTTGTGAAACCGAAAACTGGGGAAACCTTGTGGTACTTAATTCCAAGAGTTAATACAAATTGGCTTAATTTGGTCGATCGACAATTTGCGATTGATGCTGGAGTTAGTAATCAAAAAAAATTATCTTGGTAGAAGATAATGCGGGTTGGCATCGAAGTAAAACAGCCATAATTCCTTCAGGAATAGAAATTGAATTTTTACCTCCCTATTCTCCCGAATTACAACCTGCCGAAAGACTTTGGCAGTTGATAGATGAGCCATTGGTAAATCAATATTTTGAAACTATTAATGAGATTGAAAATATTTTATTAGAGCGTTGCTGTCTAGTCAGTGAAATGAAAGATGAAGTTCATAAGTTGACCAATTATCATTGGCTTAAAAACACCACATGTTTACATACTTTTTAAATCGGATTTAGTATTAGTTTTGTCTTGCTGTTTGCAGAAATTCTGGCTCCACCCAGCGATTTAAGTTAATTTTCCCCAAATGTTTGACTGTGGGAATCGATTTAAGTTGAGCGATATGACTTTCTAGCCAGTCTTGACGGATTTGCCAATCTGTTACAAACAGACTCGAAGCTTCGGCTTGAGTAGAACTGAGAATACTTCCGAGAATTTGCGGCTTAATTTTTGTCCACTGGCTTATTAATGAAAATGCCGAAGGGGTATTGGCAAGCCAATATTGGGCAGCCATCAAAGCTTTGAGATAACCAACTACTATTTCGGGATATGCCTCGGCAAAAGATTGGCGCACTACGACACCATAAAAACCTGGTAAACCGCTGGTATTCTCGTTATACAAATACTTAAAATTACCGCGAACGCTTGCTAGTTGGTGGAATGGAGAGAAATAAGCATATCCTGCTGCTATTTCTGACTCTAGTGGTGCTTCGATCTGAGAATTTTTTAGGGGAAAAAGCTGTACTTCTGAGAGTAAATTGAGATGGTAAAGGGTTCTGAGTAACATGCCATGAGCGGAAGAACCAAAAGGAAGTGCTACGGTTTGTCCCTGCAAATCTTCAATAGTTTCGAGCTTAGACGTTTGAGGAACGATAACCGCGCTACCTTCCCCGTTGGGAGAGATAGAAACAAAGCTGACTAAAAGTGTAGGTTCAAATTGCTCGTTATTGCCTTGAGTCGCACTCTCAAGTAGGGGATAGTCTCCTAGAATGCCGAAATCTAATTTTTTTGAATGTAAACCTTTGACAATTGGCGTTCCCAGAGAAAAATTATGCCAGTTAAGCTCGTATTTGACCCGAGCGTAGCGACCAGTACGGGGTAAAAAGTGTTCGAGTAAACCCAAACGCTGCACGATTAACCCTGCGGTAACGGTAGGAACTGTGATGTTTTGAATGCCAAGATCGATCGCAATAGTCTCTTGAGATTGTGTGCGCTGGGCATAAACTGGCGTTTTCATTTTGGGAACCGATAAGGCAGGCTCGCAATTACTTTTTGGAGTTGTCTGAGTAGAAAGTAAAGTCAAAAATTTACTTGCAGGATTGTCTCGATAGCTATTGCTCTGTTGTGATACTGATGCATATATATTTGCTGCTAGAGCAAATTCTTGCAGAGTAATTGCGGTTAAAGTTTGCGAATCTAACTCCCCTTGAAATTCTAAATCGGAAGCAAATCCTAAATAATTGCCTTGGGTTAGATAAGTTCGCATCAAACCAATCGTATCTACAATTTCTAGATTGGTAAAATCTGCTAGTTTTAAACCCAGTTCTGCAAGTCGAGATTCAAAAACTTGATGGCTGGCAAAGCGATCGCTTAATAATACCAAAGGTTTGTGTTTAATTTGAGGAAGAGAGAGCCAATTTTTTTCAGCCAAAGAATGACTGGATGCAACTAATAAACTATATTGAATGGAAGCAATTTCCTGCTGCAAAATTTCAGGACAATCGATAAATTTGGTTTCGGAAAAACTAAGGTCGATAATGCCTCTGTTAACTGCTCGATCGAGTAATTTGCTATCGCCAAAAAGTTTTAAATGGATTTTAATTTGAGGATATTTTTGGCGATACTGATAGATTAATTGAGGTAGCCAGCAGCTAGCTAAACTATGAGAACTACCAATAGTCAAACAGGATGATTTTAGCTGTTTGAAATTTTCCAGTTTTTTGCCAATTTCTGCTTCTAGTTCGACTAATTTTCTCCCTTCATTTACTAGGTAATTACCAATTTCAGTAAGCTGTATTTGTCTGCCTTGGCGATCGAATAAAGGTGTTTTTAATTCTGCTTCTAAAGATTTTATTTTGGCACTAACTGCAGGTTGAGTAAGATTTAAAACTTCAGCAGCTTCAGTAAAACTCAAACAGCGAGCAACTTCTAAAAAAACTTTTAATTGATATATTTCCATCTTATTAAATTACTCATCAAAAAAATTTATCGAGCGATATCAAAGTTTGATAAATGATTCGGTGTAAATGAGGCAGAATTTAAACAAGGAATTTCTAGTTTCATATTGGCAAATAACAAAAATCTCTAGCAAAATATAACTTAATTTTGTTTGGTCGGGCTTTTTGCATCTTTACTCTATTTGTCTTTATCAAACCTCACTTTCAAACGGAGAACAGTACATGACGAACACCCAGCATCTCAAGACAGACGTTCTGATAATCGGCGGAGGTACGGCAGGGACAATGGCAGCGATTAAAGCCAAACAAGCCAACCCCGAAGCCGAAGTACTAATTTTAGAAAAAGCCAATATTCGACGTAGTGGTGCGATCGCCATGGGCATGGACGGAGTTAATACTGCCGTGATTCCAGGTAATTCTACTGCCGAACAATACGTCCGCGAAATTACCATTGCCAACGATGGCATCCTCAATCAAAAAGCCGTCTATCAAACGGGAAACTTAGGCTACGAAGTCATTAAGGAATTAGATAGTTGGGGTGTTAAATTTCAAAAAGACACCTATGGTAACTACGATCTCAAACAGGTTCATCGAGTTGGTAAATACGTGTTGCCGATGCCAGAAGGCAAAGACCTCAAAAAGATTCTCACCCGTCAGGTCAAACGGCACAAAGCCAAAGTGACCAATCGAGTAATGGCAACTCGCGTTATGGTCAAAGAAGGCAGAGCCATTGGCGCAGTGGGTTTTGATGTTCGCAATGGCGATTTTGTAGTTATTCAAGCAAAAGCAGTGGTTCTCAGTACGGGAGCTTGCGGCAGATTGGGACTACCAGAATCGGGCTATCTGTACGGCACTTATGAAAACCCCACTAATGCAGGCGACGGCTATTCAATGGCGTATCATGCAGGCGCAGAATTAACCAACATTGAATGCTTTCAAATCAATCCCTTGATCAAAGATTACAATGGTCCTGCTTGTGCCTACGTTGCCAGTCCTTTTGGAGCATACACGGCTAATGCCGAAGGGCACCGCTTCGTCAATTGCGACTATTGGAGCGGTCAAATGATGCTGGAAGTTTGGAAAGAGTTACACTCTGGTAAAGGTCCAATCCAACTGAAAATGACCCATCTAGATGAAGATACTATCTCCGAAATTGAAACAATCTTGTGGGCAAATGAGCGTCCTAGTCGAGAAAGATTTCATCAAAACCGAGGGGAAAACTACCGCACTCACGGGGTAGAAATGCACATTTCTGAAATCGGCTTGTGTAGCGGACATAGTGCTTCGGGAGTCTGGGTCAATGAAAAAGCCGAAACTACAGTAACAGGATTGTATGCTGCGGGAGATATGGCTTCCGTTCCTCATAACTACATGATTGGAGCTTTTGTTTTCGGTCGTCTTGCTGGCACTAATGCAATGGAATATGCGGCAGATGTAGAACATTTAGAACCCAATGCCGATTGGTTGGCAGCAGAAAAAGAGCGCATTTATAAACCCCTGCAAAATCCCGATGGTGTTCCCCACACCCAGGTTGAATACAAACTCCGCCGCATCGTTAATGACTATTTACAACCACCAAAAAATCCCCACAAAATGGAGATTGGCTTAAATAAATTTGTCAACTACTACGACAGTTTAGACATCATGGGAGCTAGAGATCCCCACGAACTCATGCGCTGTATGGAAGTTCACTTTATTCGCGACTGTGCGGAAATGGCAGCTAGAGCTTCTTTGTATCGTAGAGAAAGCCGTTGGGGACTCTATCATTACCGCATCGATTATCCAGAGAAAAATAATGATGAGTGGTTTTGTCACGTCAATCTCAAAAAAGAAGCTGACAGCATGACTCTCTTTAAGCGTCCCGTCGAACCATATATTGTCGATGTCAATTTAGAGAAAGAAGTCTACGACGTAAAGGTAACTACAGCTTAGAAAAATTAACCGTAGGGTGGGCAAACCACAATTGTCGTTAATTAATAGAATTTTGATGGCGATTTGCCCACCACACTTAAAATATCCATTTCAAAATATCCATTCCCAACCAAACAACATCTTAGTAAGGTGGGCAAACCTACCTGATTATGAATTAGTCAAGTTTTAGATTGAGATTTGCCCACCCTACCCGTTAACCACCAACTACTAACAAAATTATGGCTTTAACTACTCAGCGCGCTGATGTTCCCGTAATCGTAGATGAATCTAAATGTTTGGAAAAATGCCGTGCCTGTATTGAGGTTTGTCCTTTAGATGTTTTGGCAAAAAATCCAGAAACGGGCAAAGCTTATATGAAATATGACGAGTGCTGGTTTTGTTTGCCTTGTGAAAAAGAATGTCCGACCAATGCAATTACGGTACAAATTCCTTTTTTATTAAGGTAAAAGCTCGCTTTTTGATTATTTAAAAATTAGGATTATTTTCATGTACGATGATATAAATGAAGAATTGAAACCATGGGTGGAAATGCTTCAGTCTTCAGAAGTAGAAGACCGCTTAGTAGCAGTCAAAACCTTGCAACACATTGGAGATGAAGAGGCAATTATGCCTTTAATTCAGGCTTTAGAAGATGAAAATACGTCTGTCCAGAAGCTTGCTATCATAAGCATTTGGGAACTTAACAATCCCATCGCCATCAAACCATTGATGATCTGTTTGCGATCGCCTGATGAAGAAGTTAGAAAGGAAACATTATCGGCATTAAAAGAATTGATTGCCCCAGCAGATCTGATGATGCTTCTAGATGCGGTTCAAGAAGACAACTTTTATACACAGCTTAATGTACTAATTTTGCTGCGAAAGATACACGACGCGCACGCACTACCTTATGTAGTACCGTTTTTTGAATCGTCGAGAGAGGAACTACGGGAAGCAGCTATAACTACCCTACGCTACCTCAATCAGGTAGAAACCTGTCCACCCGCTCTAGCTTTGATGAACGATAGAGCCCCAAAGGTGCGTCGGGAAGCCACTTTGACTTTAGGACATCTAAAAGATGAGTCAGTAGTTGAATTACTTTGTCAAGCTTTAACTCAAGATCCCGACTGGCAAGTACGCGGTAGGGCTGCTCAATCTCTAGCTCTACACCAAGATACTAGTTCGATCTCATCTTTAGGCAAAGCCCTGACAGACGAACACTGGCAAGTACGTAAGTTTGCGGCTCGAACCCTGCAAATAGTTGCCGACGAAAGCGTTATCCCCGCTTTAATCAAATGTCTTACCGACGAATACTCTGATATTCGTCGCGATGCGGCGATCGCGCTGGGCAATATCGGTAACACCGATGTTTTAAATGCTCTCCAGCAAACTTTAGACGACCCCGATGCTGACGTGCGGATCTTTTCACAACGGGCGATCGACAAAATTTGCCAACAACCAACCGCCATTAATTAATTTTCATCAATTATTATTGTACGGGCGATTCGCGAATCGCCCCTACCCGTATGACTAACAACCACGAACAACAAACCATTCAACTACTCAAGCAAATTATCGAACCCAATCTCAATAACGATCTGGTGAGTTTGGGCATGGTACGCAATCTAAAAGTGGTAGAAGATTATATTTACCTCAAACTATATGTAGGTTCTCATCAATTCGATCTCAAAGATAAAGTACAGGCTGCCTTATCTCCGCTAGATTGGTGTAAAAAAGCCTATATCGAGGTTTGTTCTATTCCTGGGGTGAGAATTACCCTAGCAATTTCTAGTGGCAAAGGAGGGGTAGGCAAATCTACCACCTCAGTTAATTTAGCAATGGCACTAAGCCAGTCTGGGGCTAAAGTTGGCTTACTCGATGCCGATGTCTACGGTCCCAATATCCCGCAAATGCTGGGTTTAAAACACTCAGGGGTTCGGGCGATTGATACTCCACACGGACAAAAATTTATTCCCTTAGAAGCTCATGGAATTAAAGTAATTTCTGTAGGCTCGCTCGTCGAACCAGAACGCCCTTTAGCTTGGCGAGGTCCCGTACTGCACAAACTTATTACTCAGTTTCTTAACGATGTCGAATGGGGCGAATTAGACTATCTGCTTATCGATCTACCTCCAGGTACGGGAGATGCTCAAATTACCATCGTGCAAGAAAGTCCCATCTGCGGTGTAGTGATGGTAACGACTCCCCAAAAAGTAGCTCTATCTGACGTGCGTAGGGGAGTTTATATGTTTCGTCAGGTAGGCGTTCCCGTGTTGGGTATCGTTGAGAATATGAGTTATCTAGAAGATGCGACGGGGAAACGCACGCCGATTTTTGGTAGCGGTGGCGGCGAACAAATTGCTGAGGAATTATCAGCACCATTACTCGGACAAATTCCTCTCGATCCTTGTATCTGTAGTGGTGGAGATGCAGGAAAACCAATTGCACTAAGTCAGCCAGATTCTATTGCTGCTAGAACTTTCAGTCATATTGCCGTTGCTTTGAGTCAAACTTTTAAAATAGCTGTTGAAGCTTAGGATCGCGATCGCCTTTAAAGGTTTGTTCTTTTTAAAAACTACCACAATCTCTGAATGGATATAAATCGAAAACTTCATCTATTCCCACGATAGGAATTTGCTCTACTATAGAGCAGCGACTCTGCTTCTGGAATAGATTCCATTCCCGTCATTAGTAGTTTATTTTTCGTTAACTTATCTCATAATTTTGAAAATGAGCAATCGCATCTCGTTCGGTTAAACCACAAATTCCTGGCTAAGTTATCAATCTACAGCTTCTACTTCCACTAGAGAATCACCAACTGCTGCGGTATGCCCCATGTCCGTAAACATTGCAGAAGTTGCTGCATTGACCGTATTGTTTGCATGGCTAATCTTGCGCCAGTATCCTAGTGGTGCCACTACTACTCCTTCCCGTGTCATATCATTAAGGGTTGCAGGTACTTGAAAAGCTCCTCTGTCATTGTAAACTTTGACCATTTGTCCTTCAGCAATATTGCGTTTGCCAGCATCGTTGGGATGAATTATTACTTGTGGTTCGCCCTGAAGCTTAGCGTGTTTGGGCAGGTTAGCAAAGCAAGAATTTATAAACTGATGGGGTTTGGCAGACATCAAGCTAAGGGGATAGCGACTAGCTAAATCGGGATTGCTTTGTGAAGATTCTCGCTGCGGCGTGTAAGTTGGCAGAGGATCGACAGGTTCGCCTGGTTGGTATTCTTCAAACCCCTGGCGAAAAGCAGGCAGAACAAAGTTGCTATCTACTTCCATGCTAGATAAGAATTCGCATTTACCCGAAGGAGTGGGAAAATTCCCTTCAGCATGAGGAACTGGCTCGATTTTTAATTTGGCAAAGCCTTGGGATTTTAACAACTCTAAATCGATGCCTTCCATAACGGGAGATGACCAGTCCAGTACTTCCATCACTAGCTGTTCGTCACTAAGTTTGAAACATTCTTCTTCAAAACCCATGTGTTCTGCCAAACGTCGAAATAGCTCTGTGTTGGGTATGGCTTCTCCCAATGGTTGAATAGCGGCATCATTTAAAGTCACATAAGTATGACCCCAAGAAAACATTAAATCCAAATTTTCTACTTGAGTGGTAGCTGGTAAGACTATATCGGCATAATCTGCTGTATCCGTAAAGAACTGCTCGCTGACTACGGTAAACAAATCGTCGCGGGCAAGACCTGCAACAATTTTATTTTGTTCTGCGGCTTGAGTTACGGGATTACAGTTGTAAACGAACAATGCTTTGACTGGTGGATCGAGAGGAATTTCTGCGTTCAAAATACGACCCAATTGCCACTGATTGAGTACTCGCGTTCCAGGTTTAATAAAATGAGGGCGATGAACCACATCCCAGCGTATGGGAAAGGGCCACATAGGTGCTTGCAACATTCCACCTCCTAAATGTCGCCAGGAACCAACTAAGGCTGGCAGACAACTAATAGCGCGAATTCCTTGCCCTCCTCCAGCCTGTTTCTCTAGAGCAACACCAATCCTTACTACAGATGGTTGTGTTGTAGCAAATTCTCTAGCAAGCGTAACAAGATCGCTAACGGCAAGCCCTGTAATACTAGCAACCTTTTCTGGAGGATAGTCTTGGACGCGCTGCTTGAGTTCGGCAAAACCAACAGTATACTGTTCGATGTAATCGTCATCGGTCAAATTTTCGTTAATAATAACGTGTATCATTCCCAGTGCCAAAGCTCCATCTGTACCAGGTCGTATAGGAAGATGCAAATCCGATTGCTTGGCTGTTCGAGTTCTTACTGGATCGATTGAGACTAACTTGGCTCCATTCTTACGCGCCTCTTGGATAAAGGGCCAGAGGTGAACGTTGGTGCTAAGAGCATTACAGCCCCAAAGAACGATATATTTGGAGTGACGGAAGGTATCTGGATCGGTTCCGTGAGTGGGACCATAGGTCATTAGGTATGCAGTGCTGGTACAGGAAATGCACATAGTACGCTCGGTGACGGTTGCTCCCAAACGGTTGAAAAAGGCATCCCCAACGGTCAACCCATTGAGTAAACCTTCATGACCTAAGTAACTACAGGGCATAATTGCTTCTGTCCCATATTCAGTAATTATTTGTTGGAAACGACTGGTTATTTCATCTAAAGCTTCATCCCAACCGATCCGTTCAAACTCACCACTTCCCTTTGCCCCTACTCGTCGCATGGGATACAGCACTCGCTTTTCGCTATAAACGCGGTCGAGATAGTCACTTACTTTGCCGCACAATGTTCCCCGTGTAAATGGATGGTCTGGGTTGCCTTCTACCCTAATGGCTCGATCGTCTTTAACTGTTACTAGCATCGAACAAGTATCGGGACAATCGTGAGGACAAGCTCCACGAACAATTTTTGTCTGCTTGCTGACTGTACCGACCATAAATTTAGCTCCTAAATTTTATCGAAGAATTTTTTGAACGAGGAATGTGTAAAATACAAATGAATTACTTAAAAAGCAAACTCAATCTTGTTCGATCGCTTATTTAATTTAATATTATTTTTCTGATGCTAAAAGCTATTAATTTTGAAAAATGTTAGTGACACTACCGTTTGATGCGAGTATCAACAAGTAATGACATTAAAGTTCTAGCACTCTGTGGCGATCGCTCTATATTAGATTATTTAATTGTTGGTAAAGTTTTTAAATAATCTAACTTAATTCGATACTTTTTAAAGTTTCTTCACGGATAGTTGCCAAAGCTTGACGATTAATTTGCATGAACTATGGGGTCATAGTGTCATCGATATGGCAGGGACGAGGAAGCGAAATATTAATATCTTCTTTAATATGTCCTGGATTGACTCCCATAACCAATAGGCGATCGCATCTTACAAATTGAATAACAGCTAGATAATTTATTTATTTGATTAAGCTAAATATATCTATTGAAAATAGAGTTAAGTTTTATATTTTTGTATTGATTTTAGCTGCAAAACAAGCATTTCTTAATTAAATAAATATTTTAAGTTAAGTATAAAAAAAATATATCGTACCAATCAAAATATTTATCGATCGCCTCTCTTCGGTGTAGTCATTTTTACAAAAAAACGCGATCGCTCGTCATTTAATTATCTCAATTAAAGATATTTAAATACTGGAAATATAGATTTATGATTGCTTTAAAATATCGTTCTTGGAAAAACACAGTAGTTATTACTTTTCTATTTTTCGGCATCACAATGTTAGCTAATGGATGTGCAGGTAATAGTCCTTCAGCAGAGTCTTCTACATCAGAATCAGAAACAGCGGATGCCTCTACTAGCTCTGGTAATAAAGAAACAATTCGGATTTCTATTGGTACGCAGGATCAGGTAATAAATACTGCGGTAGGTGGGGCTACAGTAAGAGAATTAGAACTGTTAGAAAAGCATTTACCTAATACTGGTAAATATGCCAATGTCAAGTACGACATTCAGTGGTCTAGCTATACATCTGGACCACCTATTACCAACAAAATGCTGGCGGATCAAATCGATATTGGTCTGATGGGAGACTTTCCTGCCGCAATTAATTTAGTTAAGTTTCGCCAAGAAGGAGGCGATGTCAAATCTACCTATATCGGTACTCTAGCCTACAGTCCAAATGGTGCGGGTAATGCGGTAGTCGTTCCCAAAGATAGCGAAGTAACTTCTCTAGCGCAGCTTAAAGGCAAATCGGTTTCCGTTCCTTTTGGTTCTGCGGCTCACGGCATGGTTTTAAAAGCTTTGAAAGATAATGGAGTCGATCCCGATAAGGATGTTCAGTTAATTTCACAAGCTCCCGAAGTAGGCGGCACGAGCCTGCGTACGGGTCAAATCGATGCTCATGCTGACTTCGTACCTTTTGGCGAACTGTTTCCCTTCCGAGGTTTTGCCAAAAAAATCTATGATGGAGCGCAAACGGGCGTACCGACTTTACATGGTATTGTCGTGCGATCGGACTTTGCTAAAAAATATCCAGAAATAGTAGTTGCTTATCTCGAAGCTGTATTAGAAGCCAACCAAACCTTTAGAGCCAAACCCGAAGAGATCTCAGCAAAAATAGAGGAGTGGTCGGGAATTGAAAAAGAAGTAGTTTATATGTTTCTCGGTCCTTCTGGCTTACAGCCTCTCGATCCAACAATTCGCCAGGTTCATGTAGACGCACTCGAAAACAGTATTACTACTTTGTCCGAATTAGGAAAAGTAGAAGGAAAAGTCGAGCCAGAAAAAGTACCAGAATGGGTTGACGAAAGTTATTTAAAAACCGCAATGAAGGAAATGGAACTCGATTATCAGCAGGTAATTAAAACAGCCGAAAGCTACCAGATTACTGGCAAAGATGCTCTAACGGAAGAACCAATAAAAGATCCTACAATGGCAGCTCAGTTGTGGATTCAAGACGAACCAACCGTGACCAATTTTGCTTCAATTGGCAACATGATGAAAATGCTAGGGCAACTACAGGAAGAAGGTAAAGCAGCCGATGTCATGTTCGTACACGATCGCGATAAAGGTTGGAAGCTATTTGCCGAAAATTCTTACTATGTCAACGATGGCAAGGAAATTTCGGCTTTCTTGCTGGAACAAGATGCCGAGCAGTTTGCAGCTTCCTCTGGCGGACAAGTTACGGCATTTAAAGAGTTACAACAAAATCTAGCTAGCAAAACTGCACCCGCATTAGTCGGCACGGCTAGCAGCGAATAATCTACTCTTTACCCGATCGATTTTTGCTGTAACGTTTTGCTATCTGCTATTAACCACAATTCAAAGGCTATTCGATGGCTAGCTCGACTAAATTTACCAGAACTCCTCTAATTCACAGTTTTCGTCAGCTAATCGCCCGACTGTTTGAAGGCAGTAGCTCTCATAAACTAGTGCGGCGTATTTTATCTTTAGTTATCTTTTTTGGAGTTTGGCAGCTTTTATGCCAGATAAAGTTTAATTTCATCATTAACTTTGACTTTTTACCTTCACCACTAGAGGTAGTCGCAGCTACCTGGGAATTTTTTACCAGCGATCCCTGGGTACATTTTCGCTCCAGTATTGCTAGGGTGCTAATCGGTTATGCGATCGCTTCTTGTTTGGGGATTATTCTGGGAATCTTTATCGGTGCGTTTCAAAAAGCTGACGATTTTTTATCGCCGCCATTGGAATTATTGCGACCAATTCCCGCAGTGGCTTGGATTCCTCTGGCTATTTTAATGTTTCCCACAGCCGAAGCTGGAATGATATTTATCACTTTTATAGGCGGCTTTTTTCCCGTTCTAATTAGCACCATTAAAGGAGTAGAAAGCACCCTTAACGACACAGTATTAATTCGAGTCGGTCAATGCTTGGGGGCAAAACCCCGACACACTTTTTTAGACATCATCATTCCTGGAGCATTGCCCAGCATTGCCAGTGGTTTAGTAATCGGGATGGGTAATGCCTGGTTCTGTTTGGTAACGGCAGAAATTCTGGCAGGACGTTATGGCGTGGGCTATATAACCTGGGAATCTTATGTCACCTCTAACTATCCACCAATCGTCATGGGAATGCTGTTAATTGGATTGATGGGTGCTTTTAGTTCTTGGGCAGTAAGCCGTTTAACCGCCGCATTAATGCCCTGGAGACAGATTAATAAACAAGGTCGTTGAGAAATTAGGAACAAACTCATGCATGATATCGCAGTACAAACGCCAACCACGGCACAATTGACCAAAGGATTTGTCGAAGTAGAAGGCTTATCGGTTTCATTTGGCGCGCGCCGTCATACTATTAAAGTATTAGATAATCTCAATTTTCATGTCGAACCAGGTTCGTTTGTTTGTTTGTTAGGTCCTTCTGGTTGTGGCAAGTCAACTTTGCTCAATGCGATCGCGGGATTTATAAGTCCTACTACGGGCTATATTTTTGTAGACAAGCAAACTGTAACCAAACCAGGAGCAGATCGCGGTTTTGTCTTTCAGCAGTATTCCTTGCTTCCTTGGAAAACTACCGCACAAAATGTTGAATTTGGCTTGCGGATAAAAGGTGTTGCCAAAAAACAGCGACGCGAGTTGGTTGATGAATATCTCAATCGAGTCGGGTTGTACAAACATCGTCATGCTTATCCCCACCAACTTTCGGGAGGAATGAAGCAACGAGCCAGTATTATTAGAGCTTTAGTTAATTCTCCTTCGGTTTTATTGATGGACGAACCTTTTGGCGCGCTAGATGCCCAAACGCGACATATGATGCAGGAACTGTTGATGGAAATTTGGAGCGAGTTGAGAACTACCGTTATTTTTGTGACTCACGATATTGAAGAGGCAGTTTTTCTAGGCGATCGCATTTTAATTTTAGGCGTAAATCCAGGACATCTCAAAGAAGATATTCTGGTAGATTTCAAACGCCCGCGTCATATCGATGACACTATGACACCAGAATTTACTCTACTTAATCGTCAAGTATTTGAAGTTATTCGCGAAGAAACTCTTAAAAATATGGAATAATCGTAACAGCAATTGTCTAAAGTTGCTATTAAAAAGCCCATGCCATTACAGTATAGACTCAAGCGTAACCATTCATTCCAGCACCATAATTTACATCTTCCCAATTCTGTTCTGCACTGCTTAAATTAGCTTGTTGCAAGTTAGCATCATCTAAATGGGCTTTGACTAGCATAGCTCCCGACAAATCAGCACCTGCTAGCTCGGCATCACTTAGATCGGCATCGCCCAAGTAACAACCTGGACATTTTTTAGTTTCAAGCAACCGCTACAGATGACTTGGTTTGGTAGTCTGTTTACTCAGACAATTCTTTCCATAGCATCCCGAAAGAAAAACGAGCATAAAAATTGCGATAGTAAGGCTTAAGTTGCATTTCTTTAATACCATAAACGTTAGAAATAAATACTCAATCAGCGATTTAGCGATCGCTCTAAATATCTTCGGCTGTAAAAATTTGCTTGGGAGTTAGTTGGAGTTTGGTGAAAGTAGAGGAAACTATGGTTTCTGTTTCCGCAAACACAGTCTCCTCATATAATCCTTCATCCAATACTAAAAGCGTAACCTGTTGTGAAGTAGGATCGACAATCCAGTATTCGTTGATGCCCAAGGCTGCATATTCCGATCTTTTGAAACGATAGTCTCTTTTTACAGAGTCGGGACTAACTACTTCCACTACTAGTAACGGTGGAATTTCACACACTCCCGATTTATCTAGGGAATTTAAAACTCGCTCTTTCTCTACCACATACACATCTGCAATCCGAGATTTACGCCAGCCAGTTCTAATTCCTCCTTCTCGAATAGATAACCAGGGTAGCTGAAGCCGATTTATTTCTCTGTCTAGTTCTCGTTCGATAAATTTGGCAATTAAAATGTGGCGAAAAGTCGGAGGGTTCATTAATATAAGCTTGCCGTCTACCAATTCGTAACGGTTGTCGGGATCTTCTTCATAGCTGAGATATTCTTCAAAAGAATATAGGCTTTGTGTGGTTGAAGCAGTCATCTTGTATGTGGGAAAAAGAGGCTGTAACGCCATTATACAGTAGTGTATAGAAGAATTAAGACACCCCAAACTACAGCTCGACTGAGCTTTGCCGAACGTCTAGAAGCTTTATAAATTAAGTATTTTAGTTTTAACTTTTAACGTCTTAGCGAGCCTCGCTAACTCCAGCGGCTGATGAGAAAACCTCCGATACGCTTCTCGCCGCTTTTAACTTTTGACTTTTGATTTTTGCTCGATCGCATAGCCGCGCATTTTGCCAGGGTTTAACAAACCGTAGGGATCGACTTTTTGCTTAAAGGCAACCTTTTCGAGATCGATTTGCTTGTTGCCGCCGTCTTCAATAGTGTACACATGAGGATTGGCAATAAATGCCCCATCTGCCTCGCGATCGCGAATAATTTCATTGAGTCTATCTTCAGTGGTGTAGCGAATTAACTGCAAGGCAGCAGGAACAGCTTTACCTCCCGCCTGTAAAAACTCTAAATGCAGCATAACTTCATCACCAGCTTTGGCATAGGCTTTTTCCACTCTTTCCAAGGTGAAATAGAAAGTTTGCAGATAGGTTAGGTTGGGATCTACTTTGCGAGCTAAAAGCGTGGTATGATTCCAGGTATATTCAAGTAAGCTGGTACTCTTGCTGGCTTCGGCAGCAGTCTTACTGTAAGTAATTTCTCCATCATATTCTCTAACCAAATCTGTAAAAGGTGCATAGTCGTATTCCGACACCATTAACAAAACACAGTGCTTGCCTTGAGGCAGATAGTCCTGTAGCGAAGTAAAGTAAGCAGTTATGGGTGCAGCGTGAATACTAACTAGTTTTTTAACTATTCCGCTACTATCGCTAAGAGCTTGACCGAATTTAGCAGCGCTCATAAACTCATCAAAGACTACAATAACTTCTTGCCAAGGATATGCAGGAGCGAGAGGAATTTTTAGTTCGGTAATAATTCCTGTAGTACCGTAAGCATGAAGCACTTTTTTAACTTCATCACCTTCTAGTTCCATAACTTTCGGCTCATCTTCCAGCGTCACCAAACGCACCCGTCGCAAATTTCCGCGATCGCTTATTTGTCCGTAGTTAATCGAACCCATTCCCACACTACCGCCACCGATAAAGCCGCCAATAGTTGCAGTGCGATAGGTAGAAGGTGCCATCCGCAACTCCCAACCAATGGCTCTGGCTTGTTTGTCGAAAGCCGCCATTTTTACTCCAGGCTGAACGCAAGCTATCCCAGGCTGCAACCAAACAACACGATTCATTTTGCTAACGTCAAGTATTACGCCACCTTTAAGGGGAATACACTGACCATAGTTACCCGTTCCCGCACCTCTAACCGTCAGGGAAACTCGATGTTTGACACAGATTTTAGCGACTCGAACTACTTCGGCTTCGGTAGTAGGAAAAACCGCCAAGTCTCCTCGTTTGTCTTGCAACTGCTCGAACAAAATAGGGCTGAAGTGATAGTAATCTAAAGATAGTTTGGTCAAGCGATCGCGATTATCTGTTGTTTCTATTCCCTCTAGTTCTGAGGCGATCGCCTGCCAGTTAACTTTGGTCTTGGTCATGTGTTTTTATAATAATTGTAGTTATTATTGCTCAATCGAACGACTAATGTAATAACAAAGGCAAAATTAATTTCAAGATTTTAAAACAATAACTCTTTAAGCAGAGAAACTATCCAAGCCAAAATAATTGCAACCAAGACAAAAATTTCAATAATTTTTAGCAGCGATCTAGATTGTAGCCATTGTTTTACCGTTGACATTCCAAAGCGATCGCGCCAGATAGAAAAATTCCTGCGCCATAATTTAGGACTATCTTCGCTACGAAATCGCCAATTAAACATCGACAAAATCAAAGAAACACCCCCAACCTTGATGTTCATCAATAAATGAATCGCAATACAAATTACTAAGATTAGCCAACCCACTAAATGAACATAGTACCAAACATGATTTAATTCTCCTTCTGGCAGCCATTTTTCATTCATCATTTTCCCTGAAAAAACAGCTAAGGTTAATGCCAAAATACTAACAGTATTGACTAAACGATGCAGAGTGTACCACCAAATAGGTTTGCCAAATTCAGCCAGTTTTACTAAAGAATTTGAATCAATTAATCTATGCTGACCCCGATTAAAAGCATAAAAAACAAACAAAGGAAAAATTAGTAATGTCCATAATCCAAATGTTCCATGAATACCTTCAATCTCTGTGTATTTAGGTAAATATATTCTGCCCCATCGTCCATCATAAATATCATAAGTCCAAAAAGCAGTAACGATCGCCGCGATTGCAAACAAGCTGGTTATACCGTGAAGTATGCGTAGTAACAGTGGTTGATAAGGCTGAGAGCGTTTGCTTGCCATAAAACTTCATTTCAGGTTTCTTTTTACAAAAATATCTTTAGGAAAAGTTTATGAATTAAATTTATGTTTGATAAACAATTTTAGTTTAGCTAGTTTGATTTATCCAGTCGATTGTTTCTAATAGTTTGTTTGCTCTGCTGTAATATGTTTGGTTAGCTCTATTAAGTGTCACTTCATAATATTTTATGATGAGTTACTTTTATAAAATTGCGATAACTGTTAAATAATAAGAATTTTAATTATGGCAAAAAAAAGAACGCAAGAACATAGTTCGGCGTGGGTAATTCAAACTTGGCTATCGTTTATGATATCTATTTCAGCTACGGCGATCGGAATAATTTATTTACCCGTAAATGGCTGGGTTAAAGGTTATATGGGTATGGGACTAGTATTTACCATCGGTTCTACTATTAGCTTGACTAAAACCCAAAGAGATTTATACGAAGCTGAAAAACTAACTCACAAAGTAGAAGAAGCCAGAGTCGAAAGAATACTTAACGAACACGATAACTATAAGTAAATAGTTATCTAACTGTGGCAATTGACTCTAAATCATTTGATAGATGTAATTGAGAAACTAGCAGATCTATTTTGATAATGTCTCCTCGTCACGACAAATATCAAACATAAAGTAGTGAAGGGTGCGATATGGCAGTTGTAGTCGATGATGCAAATTTTAGTTGCAACTATGTCGGGTGCAACTTTAGCAATGCTAGTTTAGGTTAAATTAAAATCAGAAATGTTATATAGAACGCTAGGAAATACACAAGAAAGAGTCTCTGCCATTGGTCTTGGTGGCTTTCACGTCGGGCATCAAGATGAAGAACAAGAAAGCATTCGCATTATTCGTAGTGCGATCGATCGCGGTATCACTTTTATGGATAACTGCTGGGACTACAATGACGGCGTTAGCGAGCTTCGGATGGGTAAAGCATTGCAGGATGGCTATCGCAACAATGTTTTTCTGATGACTAAAATTGACGGTCGCACCAAAGAACTTGCTGCCAAGCAGATTGATGAATCTCTCGCACGTCTGCAAACCGATCGCGTCGATCTATTGCAGTTTCACGAAGTAATTCGCCTCGAAGATCCCGATCGCTTTTTTGCCGCAGATGGAGCGATCGCCGCTTTTTTAGAAGCCAAACAAGCTGGTAAAACCCGTTACATCGGTTTTACAGGACATAAAGATCCGCTGGTTCATCTGCGAATGCTAGAAATTGCCAAACAGCATAATTTTCAGTTTGATACAGTACAGATGCCTTTAAATGTTATGGATGCTCACTTTCGCAGTTTCGAGCATCAGGTTTTGCCCGTACTGGTCGAACAAGGAATAGGAGTATTGGGAATGAAATCAATGGCAGATGGTCATATTCTCAAAAGCAAGGTAGTAAAGCCGATTGAATGTCTGCATTACGCGCTAAATTTACCTACTTCTGTAGTAATTACAGGTATCGATAGTATGGAAATACTCGACCAGGCGATCGAGGCTGCCGATACTTTTAAGCCCTTGAGTAGCGAAGAAGTCTCAGCACTACTAGCTCGTACGGCAGAAGTTGCAGCCAAAGGAAAATACGAACCATTTAAAACCGATAATTTGTTTGATGCCACTGCCGCCAACCCCGACTGGTTAGGTTTACCTGCCGCCTAAATATACAGCAGTTTTCGATTGGGTAGACCGCATATAGGTATTGAGCAGAGGAGCAGCGGTCAGACCCCGCGTCGACGAAAGGCGCAAGGGAATGCTGACCAAGACAGGGAGCAGGGAGATTATTTTTCGACTTGTTTGCCCTCTGCCCTCTGCCTTTACTTAATCCATACAGTTTTAATATTGACAAATTCGTGAATTCCCTGGCTGCTTAGTTCGCGCCCGAAACCAGAACGTTTGATGCCGCCAAAAGGCAGACGAGGATCGGATTTGACCAAGCCGTTGATAAATACCGAACCAGCTTCAAGATCTTTTATCAGGCGATCGCGTTCTTCTGGTACGTTAGTCCAAGCACTGGCTCCCAAACCAAAGGGAATATTATTAGCCAAAGCGATCGCTTCATCGATATCTTTAACCCGAAACAGCATAGCTACGGGACCAAAAAACTCTTCTCTAGCAATCGCTGAATCTGGATCGATCTCGGTTAAAATAGTTGGCTGATAAAAATTACCAGCACTATCTGGCAGAGCCTTACCACCGATTAAAATTTTTGCTCCGTTATCTACGGCTTTTGCTACCTGCTGTTCTATATCCGACAGAATTGCTTCGGTAGCCAAAGGACCGATATCTGTATCCTCCTGCATGGGATTGCCTAGCTTGAGAGCTTCAAACTTTTCTACAAACAGTTTTTCAAACTTGTCGGCGATCGCCTCGGCAACGATAAAGCGTTTGGCAGCAATACAGGATTGACCGTTGTTAAGCATTCTTGCCGAAACTCCAGTCTCTACAGCAGCTTCAATATCGGCAGATTCTAAAACTACAAAAGGATCGCTACCGCCTAATTCTAAAACTACCTTCTTAATTTGTTTGCCTGCTGCCGATGCTAAGGAAGCTCCTGCTGGTTCGCTACCCGTAAGGGTTGCTGCCTTAACGCGATCGTCTTTGATAATTGCCTCGACTTTGTCGGCACCGATTAATAGAGTTTGAAATACTCCTTCGGGAAAACCAGCCTGTTGTAAAATTTCCTCAATTGCTAAAGCACACTGAGGCACGTTAGAAGCGTGTTTGAGAATGCCCACATTGCCAGCCATCAGTGCTGGTGCGGCGAAGCGAAACACCTGCCAAAAAGGAAAGTTCCAGGGCATTACCGCCAAAACAACTCCCAGGGGCTGATAGGAAATATAGCTGTTACTGGCATCGGTAGTAATTTCAACATCAGCGAGAAATTCCTCGGCTTTCTCTGCATAAAAACGACATACCTTAGCACATTTTTCGGCTTCGGCGATCGCTGCCTGAAAAGGTTTGCCCATTTCTGTGGTCATAATCTGGGCAAATTTTTGCTTGTCTCGTTCCAAAATATCTGCCGCTTTGTTTAACCACTGACTTCTTTGCTGAAAAGTAGTTTGACGATGTTTTTCAAAAGCTTCCGCAGCCAAAGCAAGTTTGGTTTCAATTTCTCTATCCGTTAAAGGGTCAAAAGTTTTTAAAGTTTCTCCCGTTGTCGGATTTATGGTTGCGATACTCATATTTTTCTCCCTCCACGCGATCGATTTGATGACAAAGATTTATCTATACCTATAGGCTAATTGAAATTATGCTCGATGTTTCTATATTTATGAAACCTTTTGGCTATCTAACAAAGACTGAGTAAAGATCGATTTGTAAATTCTGTTTTGGACTCTTAAAATTCCATTTTGTTTGACTACCAAACCCGTCAATAGCAATTCTTTTTCTTCCGCACTGTCAACTGCAACAATTTCACCTCGATGCAAAATTTGTCTGTAGAGTTCGAGCAACCGAACTGATTGCGAGCTATTAAAAAGGCGATCGCGGATAGTTTTTAAATGCTCTGGTTCATCTTGCGATTCCCAACTATTGATCGTTTTGGTTCGCACGAGATTTTCGATCCATTCAGCTTCTCTGTTGGCAGGAATCGGAACTGAAGCACTACTAATGTATTTACAAAGTTTTTGGGTCAAAAAAGGATGACCCCCAGTCCAAGCCAGTATTTCTTTGAGTACCTTTTGAGGATTGGTAGCTTTCTCGATCAAACCTGGCAATAAAGGTCGAGCTTCATGTTCTTTAAATGCTTCGAGTTGAATCGCCTGCCCGATATTAAAAGGAGTTGTTTTAATGTCAGTCATTAAATCTGATGGTGTCGCAACTCCAAACAGAGCAAAAGTCAAGCGTTGATACTCCCGATTAATACTCCGTTGGTTATAGCAGGAACGGATTAAAGCAAAAAAGTCGCTAACTGGAAAATTTAACCCCAAAACGCTATCAATTTCATCGATAAAAACTACTATATTTTGTGTAGCGTTGTTTTGATGACCGACATGAACGAGCAAAATTTCTTCAATAAATTGACTCAACCGCTGAATAGCAGAAATATCTTTTCTCTCTTGCCACCAGGTTTTTAAATTGACCTTTCTCAGCAAACCAAAACTACGCCATAGCTCTACCGCCAAGCCTTTATACCAGCTTTCAACCGAAACATTTTCGCTACCAATGCGGGTGAGGTCGATCGCGCCACAACTGACTCCTTCATGTTGAAGATGGTGCATCATACGTACCATCAGGCTGGATTTGCCCATCTGTCGAGAATTGAGTATGTAACAAAACTCGCCGCGCTTTAATGCTTTATAGAGATAGCGGTCTGCCGCACGCACCACATAAGCGGGGTAATCCATAGCCAAACTGCCTCCTACTTGATAGTCAAAAGCCGATTCTTCAGCAGTTTTGAGCAATTCGTTTTCAAAGACTAGTTCGGCTTGTGTAGCTTTGAGAATTTCTAGAGTTTGTGAGAGTTCTTGAGTACGCTCTAAAACTTTTTGTTCGAGAGTGCGGTTCGACTGAGCTAATTTGTCTTTTGCCTGCTGCAAGGCAATATTTTTAAGCTCTAGCTCTTTGGTAAAGCTAATTCTCTCGGCTTCAGAGCGTTTGCGCTCGGTGATGTCTTGAAATGCCGCGATCGCATACTTGACTTTGCCAGTTTCATCAAAAATTGGCGTAGCAGAAACTTCTAAAGGCAAAATTTTATCTGGGAGGTGTAGTTCGAGATCGTCGCTTTTTGCCGCTTTTCCAGCCAGGGCGCGGGCGATGGGCAACTGTTCGCTCTGGTATAACCGTTCCGTTCCCGCTCGATAAACTCGATAGATTTCTGGCAATTCCTCTGTGGTTGTATCTGCCGAGGCATTACTTGCCTTTGCCAACTCTTTAGCTATTTGATTGGCATAATAAGTGCGACCAGAACGTTCGTGAACCGATACCCCAACTGGCATCGCTTCTAAGAATTGAGACAAGCGATTTTGATTTTCTTCCAACTCTCGATACAGTTTGGCATTGGTAATGGCGATCGCTGCTTGACCAGACAACAGTTGCAAAATTTTCAGTCTGTCTTGATTAAAAGCTCCTACGGTCAGATTATTTTCTAGATAGACAATTCCCTTAAGTTGACCGCGATCGAGCAACGGCGCACACAACAAAGATTTTATCTGATGGGTTTTAATATAAGAATCGTTAGTAAAATTACCTCGATGAGCCGCATCATTTTCCAGCACGGTCTTATTGGTACGAGCGACATAGTTGATAATTGAGGTAGGCAAGTAGCGATCGATGGCGAGAGATTTTAAAGTAGTTATTTTAGTCTCATCTACCGAACCAAAAGCCTCAATAAAAAGTTGTCCCTCAGTTTCTAAAATCAGATAGCCTACCTGCGCTCCTACATTCTCAATGAGAATTTTCATCAGGGTAGCTAGCAACTTATCTAAAACAATCTCGCTAGAGATAGCCTGGGAGGCTTTCATGATGGTCGCTAAATCTAAAAGTTTGCCCGAACTAGAACCCGTATCAGTTTCGGTAGTCGTTCTCAATCGCTCGCTCATTGAAACAGCAACCGCAGCTTCTAAGATAAATCCAGGATACTGAGCTTCTAAAGCTTTAGTTTTTGCTCCCGCTCCCCAACGAGAATAAAGATAGTGGGCTTCACGCAGATAGGTTTTGGCAATTTTGGCTTTCTCCCAGTCTAAATAGAATTTTGCTGCTAGTTCGTTAGCGAGTGCTTCTTCGTTGATATAGTAGTGTTCTGCTGCTTGAGTTATGGCTAGTTCGTAAAAGCTCATTGCTTCAACACAATCGCCTCGAACTCGATGTCGTTCGGCTTCTACCAAGTAAAATTTGTGAGCGAAATTTGTAGGAGCGACAGCCGCCCACTGCTGCATTTTGTCCTGATTGGTAACAACTCTGGCTAAAATTTGCTGCTGTTGCCGACTAGAAACGTCAGGATAAACTGCAAGTTGGGCTAGTGAATCGTAAAAATTAAACAGAGGAATGAGTAAGGTTGCTGTGGCACCATCTAAATACTTTTGAGCTTCGACAGAATAGGCGATCGCCCGTTCGTATTCGCCAGACAAATAACATAAGTATAATTTATTTACATACAAAGCACATAATGCGTAGCGATCGTTAGCTTGCAAATGTTGCTCCAGCATGGTTGCTTCATCATAGAGTTCTCCCTGCAAACAACCTGGATTATCGACTACATCAATTAAATTGAAGGCAGCTTGTCCGTAGATTTTGAGGTAATTGAGGGTATTTTGTTGTTTTAGTTTGCTTAGAGCCAGCTCGTAGACTTTTATTTCTGAAGCTAGTTCGTTAAGCTCTTTGCCACTAAAAAATGAATGAAATAAATAGAGATAGGCACAGGAAGTTCCATAATATAAATCTCCCATTTCCAAGCCAATTTGATAGGCAGATTGCAGCGGAGTTAATGAATTTCTAAGGGGTTCTTGCCAAATACTAATTGTCGTAGAAAATACGGCAGTTATTCGGGGAATGAGTTCTTTACTTTCAAATCGCTCGGCAATCTTTAACGCCAGTCTGCCAAACTGATAGCCTGTCTCTATTTCATCGAACACACCACATAGAATAAGTCCATAATTTACATAAGCAAAAGCTGACAAGGAAGTATTGCCGTATTTAACCGATAGGTCTACCTGTTTGCAAACTAACAAAGGTAACAATTGAGAGTCGGCAACAAAAATTGAAGAAAAGATCGAGCTTGCAATCTCTATGGCGGCTAGTTTTTCTGGATCGCTTATTTGTGGTAGCTCGATTAAATCTTCAATCTGCAAGTCAGCCAAACTTGCCCGAACTCGTTTTAACTCTCGCTGAATTTCTTTCTGTCGGGATGATGGCAATATAAAGCCCAGTTCATCGAGCATGGGCAGAGCCATTTGAATTGCCTCTAGATCTTGATTTTGCGACTGATATGCCTCGATTTGAACTTCATAGACTTTAACTTTATCCAACAAAGTTTTAGCCTGTTGCAGTACTACTGAGACATAATGTTCCATCTCCTCAAAATCGCCATTTAAAAAAGCTACTTCTGCGGCTTCTGAATGCAAAGCCAGCAGTAAATCGTAATTTGTCTGCCAATCGTTTGCGAGTTCCCGACCGATCTTTAAATATTTAAGTGCGGCTTCATAAGCGTTGGCTGCTTTTGCCTTACGCCCTGCCAGTAGATTTAGTCGAGCAATTTCCTTTAATTCCGAGCCTTCTTTTACCAGTCGCCATCCCAAGTTAAGGCGATCGACAATTTTAAATATTTTCTCTAATAGATCTTGGGGTTGAGTCTGTCGCCACAATAAGCGACCGATTTTTAAATGAATCGCCAGCTTTTTTTCTACTTCAATTGGGGTATAAATTGCTTGCTGGATGCGATCGTGGGCAAATTTATAATCTTGAATTAATAGCTGTTCGTTTAAGTCCGACTGAGGAATAATCAAACCTGCATCGATCGCCAGAACTAAATATTCAAAAATTTCCGCAGCCGATTGTTGGCATATAATTGAAAGTATATTTATGTCAAACTCCGTACCGATACAGGCTGCCACACTCAAAACTTCTAAAGCAGACTGAGGCAATTTCTGCATCTTGTCAATCATAAATTTCACCAGATTGTCAGTGCAGCCAATCCGTTCGATTTGTTTGAGATTCCACTGCCAACCACCACTGTACGATCGAGCATTGCTAACAGAAATTTCAACAGGCTCAAATAACAGTAAATTTTCAGAATAGATACTTTTTAAAAATTCATTAATAAAAAAAGGATTACCGTGAGTTTTTTGCCAGACTAATTTAGCAAGAGAGCGTACCGATCTTGGTTTGCAGTTAAGTGTATCGCTAATTAATTGTGCGATTTGATGTCCAGAGAGAGGCTGTAAACTAATCCGCTCGATTACTATTCCTTCACGGTGCAGCTCTTGCAAAGTAAACTGCAAAGAATGGGTAGGATCGATTTCATTATCTCGATAAGAGCCAATGGTAAATAAGTATTTAAAATCGGTATCGAGGGTAATTAGTTCGATTAGTTTTAAACTGGCGGTATCTGCCCATTGCAGATCGTCTAAAAAAAGAACTAAAGGATGTTTTGAAGCACAAAAGACCCGAATAAAACTTTTAAAGACTAAATTAAAGCGGTTTTGCGCTGCTGTCGCTCCTAGCTGTGGCAATTCTGGTTGCCGACCGATAATTAGTTCCACTTCGGGAATAACATCGACAATTACTCGTCCGTTGCTTCCTAATGCCGCTAATAGCTTTTTGCGCCATCGCTTTAAACTGGTATTGCTCTCGCTCAAAAGTTGTCTGACTAAATCTTTTAAAGCACTAACTACAGCAGAATAAGGAACATTACGCTGAAATTGCTCAAATTTACCAGCAATAAAATAACCCCGTTTTTGGGTAATCGGTTTGTAGATTTCCCTGACTAGAGTTGTTTTGCCCAAACCAGAATGTCCCGTAACCAGTGTCAGTTGTGGAGATGAGTTAGCTCCCGAGGCAACTTTTTCAAATGCTGCTAGCAGCGAAGCAATTTCTCGCTCTCTTCCATATAGTTTTTGAGGAATTTGAAACCGATCGACTAAATCTCTAGAAGCGATCGCCAGATCGACAATTTTCCCCGTAGTTGATAGTTGATTCCAACAGGCTTCTAGATCGAATTTAATCCCATCGGCACTCTGATATCGTTCCTCCGCAGTTTTTGCCATTAACTTCATGACAATGTTAGAAACTGCTGGAGGAATATTGGGATTTAGTTCGTGAGGAGATAGGGGTTGTTTTGCCAGATGGCAATGGACTAATTCGAGGGCATCGTTTGCCTGAAAGGGCAATTGTTGGGTAAGTAGTTCGTAGAAGGTTACACCCAGAGAATAATAATCGGTACGGTAGTCTAAACTACGGTTCATTCTTCCCGTTTGTTCGGGAGAAATATAAGCTAAAGTGCCTTCAATTACCTGGGGAGCTTTTAAAACAGGATTTTCCTGCTTGAGTATCGTTGCCAGTCCAAAATCAATGATTTTAACTTGTCTGGTTGTGGGATTAATGACGATATTAGCAGGATTGATATCTTTGTGAATGATTTTAGCGGCATGAATCTGTTTTAAACTTGCGACTATCTCGATCCCAATCGGCAAAAATTCTTTTACTGTAAGAGGTTGTTTTTCCAGTAATTTTCTGAGAGATATCGCTCCAAAATCCTCCAGCACGATCGCTACAGTTCGTTGAAATGTTTCCAAACTATAAGCCGCGATCGGCTCTGCCGCTGCCCTTCGGGCAATCGCGCTGTCAAAATTAAGGCTGTTAATAGTTTTGTATTCTTGTTTGTAGCGAGCTAGTTCGCGAGCGGTAGGATAGTCTTTTAAGACCTTGAGAATAACAGCTCGACCGTCAGCCAAACGCGTGGCTCGATATACTTCTGAGTTGAGGCTGGCATAAATTTGAGCGAGAATTTGGTAGCCTGTCAGAGTTATCATAATTAGCCAACTAATCTTAAATCACAAATAGAGAGGCTAAGGCGGTATCCATCCACTCGAAAACACTCTCTATAAAAATATACAGTGGTTTCTAAACGGGTCACAAATATAGATAATGTATCTGATGCGACCGAGTGATACTGTATATCAATTCACTTTGCGATTGAGAATGTCATTACGCTGATTGAAAATATATTCGTACGGAACTTTTACCAAGCTTCGCATCGCAGATTTAAATCTACTCACGTTATATTTAGTTGTCCGTTGGGAAATACTGTCAAAATACTCTGAATGCAGAGTAAAACCAAAGTTTATCGGTAGATCGAGCTTGGCAATTGGACCGTCTTGAAGACAATTGGCAGCAAATAACCAGGCTTCATCTGGACTGTTGCGATCGCCCAAGTTTAAAATCGTAGCAAAAATATATCCTTCGCCTTGAGGAATAAACTGAACGCTATCGAGAACGTAACCTTCTGGGCAAATATAAAAATCGAGTAATTCCTTGCCAATCTCGGCTACAGGTGTGTCGGGATTTTGTTCTGTTTCTGTTTTTATTTTGTCACTAAGATCGTCCCAATTACAATTCAATGGAACTTTTGCCAAAACCGAAGGCAGATCTTGTTGAGGTAGTTCTTTATCTTGAAGAATTCTGTTTCGGCGATCGCGAAAACTAAGGTACTGGCGACGACAGATTAAATCGCGATAATAACCTGCATATACTTGATAGATAGCAGAATAACCTGTTGTGGTATAAAGTTCACGCGAATCGGCAGTGTGCAGCATGGTCGAAAACCAACCAGGATGATAGAAAGCTTCTTCTGTGACTAACCGAGCGTCTTTTTCCTCTATTTCCACTTTTCTTAACACTCCAGGATCGAAAGCAAACATCCAGGGTACGCCATGATAGTTTCGATCTTGGTAGCGTTCGCCATTAAAGTGACGGACATCATCTGGTTCTATAGCTTCAGTCAGACTTATAGTTGCTTGCTGTACGGCAACCAAATTGATTTTTCCTTCACGATGATGATAGTTGCATAAAAAATGATAGCTATCTCCTTCAAAAGTTAGCAAACGCGATGGCACCTTATCAACCGAGTCTTTAAGCTCTTCGCGGTCAACGAGATAAATTTGTGTCTTGTGATAAGATTTTTGCAGCGGAATTTTTAGCCCTAATAAAGTCGATAGACCCATTTGGAAGGGCATATCTGGTATCATGACCACTTTTTCCGTTACTATAGCGGTGTGAGGGCTACCATCGAGAATTGTTCCTTCTAATTCCCAGTGTCTGATACCTTTATTGTGTGGGTCTTTAGATTTTTTGTTGTTGCCGTCCCATTTAGTAATGTACACCGCACTAATCATGTCGGTAAATAATTTTCCAGGACGGGGTTTAGCCTTTAATTCACAGCTAATAAGTTCTTTAGTATCGCGATCGTAAAAAGGGTGAGCGGTATTAGATACCATTGGAAAAAATGATAGGGGAACCGAAACGATGTGTTCGTCAAAATATCCTATTGGCGTAGCGGTTTCTAGGGTATCTGGCTCTACTTCCCAGTAACGTCCTGCATCTGCGGTTAGAATCAGCCTACCGTCCATATTGACGACTCCCGTATTGGCTATTTCAGAGACTCCCAAAAGACCAATTCTGGCAGGAAAAAATGCTTTTGGCAGTAGCTTGCCAAGTGATAATTGTACTTGATGCCAAAAACTATCCCAAGTTGTTAGTTTTTGGCTGCGGACTTTTATTTTGCCTCCATCGCATTTTAGATTGAAATCAATAATTACACCTTCACCGCTAAACAAGTGAAGGTCATCTTTTCGATGATATGGTGCCACAATAAACACATGACCCGATAACCAATCGCGCCAATCTTCGGATTTACCATCACAAGTTTCAAATTTAACCGCTTTAGATAGATCGGCTACTTTGCTAGAACCACGAAACTTACTAATATCAAGAGACATAAAAAACTCCCAAAGTCTACAATTTTTTTAGTTATGAGGAAATTCGGGCTTGCGTTAGACGATAGAATAGCTTTTAATCTTAATTGCACTAATGATTTTTATAGCAATTAAGTACGAGTCTTAATACGACCAAAAATACTATCTATATATTAGATATGTACGCTAGTTAAATTTATGCAGTTAAAGTAAGTTAAAAATACTTGCTATTGCGTCAAAGCTCTTCGAGCAACTTCTCGACAGATTGAAGCTAGTAAATGAAATTGAGTTCGAGTTAAAAAAATAAGAGAAAAACCTAAAAGCCAAATAATTATCGACCACAGCAGCAATATTTGGTTGCATTTTGGCGATTTTATAGTCGTTCCAATTAATTTCCTTGTGGTTTAAATTATCGTTTCGAGGTAATGGGTAATAGGTAATAAGGAATAAGAATAAAAAAACAGTACATATTCTCCTACGGTTTCTATTTGAAATGACTATATATGCGTTTTGAATCGAGTATTTTAAATCGCGCTCGTCAGATTAAGCAATGTCTGGCTTGGTTTTCTGACTGAGTCGTTTTAATTTCTTTCAAGTTTAGTACCAGAATTGTTACTCTTTGAAGCTACCGAAATTTAATAAATAAGCACGATTTCTTCCTAAATCTTTGGCTTCGTAAAGTGCTTTATCTGCTAGTGCAATTAATAAATCTGGCGAAGTATCAACAGTCGGAATCATACTATAAATACCCAAACTTAAAGTAACATATTTATCCACAGTCGATTTTTGATGAGCTATTTTGAGATTGTGAACTGCCGCTCTAATTTCCTTAGCAATTTCAAATGCGTCCATTCCACTGGTATCAGGTAAAATAATTCCAAATTCTTCTCCTCCATAACGAGCTAATAAACCTGAATATTTTTGTACTACGCCTTCAATTGCTAAAGCGACTTGCTGTAAACAATAATCGCCTATAAGATGACCGTATTTATCGTTATAAAGTTTAAAATAATCGATATCACACAAAATTAAACTGAGAGGATCTTTCTCTATTTGTAATTTTTGCCATTCTGCGAGTAAATAATCATCAAATCGACGACGATTGGCTATTTGGGTCAAACTGTCGATGACACTAAGTTTTTCCAACGTTTGGTTTGCTTGCTGCAAAGCGTTTTCTGCTTTTTGACGCTCATCTATTTCTTGATGTAATTGAAATTGAATTAAATCAGCGTGTTCGGTAGTAGTTTCAAGCATAATTTCTAGATCTACCTTTTCTTGTTTCAAATCTTCTAGTTCGTGCTGTAAACGTTCGATTTGAGAAAATAGTGTATCTTTAGAAATCTGCTCTTCTAATAAAGCACGATAGTTATCTACGTTTTTTTGAACATTGTTAGTTAATTCATTAACAATAAATGCTTCTAAAGCAGTTCTATTTAATGGTCGAAATAACAAATAACCTTGACCATGCTGGCATTTTAAAGCTTTTAACTGAGCCGATTGCTCGAAGCTTTCAATACCTTCAGCAATCGTATCCATACCCAAACTTCGAGCCAGAGTAATAATAGAACGGACAATTCTCAGTTTTTCACTATTGCTATCTATATTACTAATAAAAGAACGATCGATTTTAATTGTGTCGAAAGGAAATTGATATAAATAACTTAAAGACGAATAGCCAGTGCCAAAGTCATCTAAAGAAAATTGTACGCCCAAGCTTTTTAACTCTTGAAATATGGCAAGTGTATGCTGGGTGTTTTCAACTAACGAACTTTCAGTAATTTCTAATTTTAAATTATGAGGATCGAGTTTGGTTTCTTGTAAAATTTGTTTGACTTGTTGTGCAAAATCAGATTGTACTAATTGTTTACTAGAAATATTAATACTAATTTTCCAATGAGCGATTTCTTTAAACTGAGTCTGCCATATTCGCATTTGTTGACAGGCTTCACTTAGTACCCAGGAACCTAAAGCAAGAATTAATCCAGTTTCTTCAGCTATGGGAATAAATTTAGCGGGAGATACCAAACCATGAACGGGATGTTGCCAACGAATTAATACCTCAAAACCATTGATTTGATTATCTATTAAAGAAACTATTGGCTGATAATATAATAAAAGTTCTTGACGTTTAATTGCCCAACGCAAATCGCTTTCCAATTGTAAACGAGCTACTGCACCACCGTGCATCGAGCGATCGAATACTTGGTAACAAGTGCGATTATATTTTTTGGCATCGGCAACTGCTAATTCAGCATCACGTAATAAATCTTCGGGTTGTTGGTAATCTTTATGCCCGATCGCAATACCAATACTAGCTTCAACAAATATATCGCAACCATTAAGATTAAAAGGAATAATAAATTCTCTGTAAATTCGTTCGGCAATGTTAGTTGCATAATCAACATTTTTAATATTATTCAGTAAGATCGCAAACTCGTCACTACCAATACGAGCAATAAAATCTTGAGAACGCAGACATGCAGTCAATTTTTGACTTATAGCAATTAACAGGCGATCGCCTAAAATTCTACCAAAACTATTATTAATAGACTTAAATCGATCTAGATCTAAAAATAAAACAGCAAAAATGAAATCAGGTTGCTCTCTAGCAATAGAAATAGATTTAATAATGTGTTTGACTAATAAATCGTAAGTTGGTAAGCCAGTTAAGCGATCGAAATAATAATCGCGATCTACAGTTAATAGTTTTGTTCTAGCTTCTAATTTTTGCCGATTATTTGCTGAGTTTATTTCTAAAAATAAGTTAGCCACATCGTCATAGTAGTTAACTGCAGATTCTAAAGCAACCGATTGCTGAAATAAATTATTAGTAGAATCTAGATTGTCCATATTTTTTTAAATATTAATTATAGTTTTTACCTGATTGTGCAAAAAAAATCGGCAATTTGTGAATAGCAAAATTACGCGATTTTATTAAATATTGCATAAACTTACATTCTGAAGTCAAAAAATTTTAGTTTTAACAACTAACTAGTAAATTTCAATTGCGATCGCGATCGCTAAGTAACTGCGATCGCGATCGCACAACTATTCAATTTTTACAGAAACAATAAATTAAATCATCTAACCTTAATCAAAGCTTTTTATGATAAAATTAATTTTTCAGTAATTTTATTTAAATATTGCTATTGTATTTTTATAAAGTTTCTTTTTTGTTAGTTGTTTTTTTGCTACCTTTAATTTAAAAAAAATAGTTAAAGTTTTACTATAAAGCTAGCGATTTTGGTGCGATCTAGATCACTAGTTATTTGTTAGTTAGATCGCAATATTTAATCCCAACTTATTCGATAATGATTACAGCAACAAACAAAAAATATCAATTTTAAATTATTAGGTAGCAAGATGACATTATTTACTGAAAATTATTTCAATGAATTGTTTGATTTTTCACAACTAGATCGTACAGTATCTTCTACAGTACGTTTAGCAGCTAAAAATCCAACTTCTTTCTATAAATTCTTGCAAAGATATTGTTACTTTAATGGCTATGCTTCTTCAGTAATTGCTCGTTTGGCAAGCTCTATTGCAATGTCTCGTTACTTATTTATGGATCGCAACACTTTCGATACAGAACAAGCAGATAGAGGTTTTCAAATTTCTGCTGAAGTTATGGTTGCTGCATCTGATGAAGGTGCATACGAAATTACTCATCGCGAACTAGCTCAATTATTGCTAAAGACTGCGGGAGACTATGCACAGCTTTCTACAGGAGAGCGCAATCAAATGGCTACCATTCCAACTTGGTTAGAAGAAATCGTTAGAGAAACTATGGATAAGTATCAAGGGACTCCTGGGAATGCAGAGTCTTTGATTAAAGCAATGGGGTTTCATGCTGCTTCTGAATTACTTGGCGATCGCGAATACGCCTTAATTGACATGATTATTCGTCATGAAAACAAAGGAATTGGCTTTGACCGTTACCTCCGTAATGAAACTTCCGCTACTAGAATTCGTGAAGGCGGACACCGCTACGATCCTTGGTGCTATGTTGTTATTCACGGCAAATATGAAGGTACTGGCGCAGAAGCCAGACATTTTATCCACGTGTTAAATGCACTTAACATGATAGCCCCCAATCGACCTGAATCTGAGGAGCAAATTAACGAATGGATACTAGAAGGATTTAAATCTTTTGTGGAGTTACAGCAAAGTTTATTTAGAAAAATATACCAAGAATGCTTGGAAGTGAGTCATCAGACTCAAAAAGCAGATTTGATTCTGGCTTAATAAAAACAAGAATAAAAAATAATAAATTTTTTTAAGAGATATAATGAAGCATTTTTCTGAATACAGTTAAGTATATGGGGTACGAGGGATATATACCTTGTACCCTTTTCCCAATGCAATTTAAATTTCTAAAAAAGATATAAACGATCTACTCTATACTTTTTAAGTATGAATGACTGGCAAGCAGTAATTGGAATAGTTGCAGGTATTATTTCCATATTTGGTTTTGTCCCTTATTTAACAGCAATATACCAAGGTAAAACTCAACCGAATAGAACCACCTGGTGGATTTGGACAATTGTGGGGTTTATACTTCTTGCCAGCTATTATTCTTCTGGAGCTACTAGCACCATATGGGTTCCAGCTTGTTTGGCAATTGGGCATTTTATTATCGCTATACTTGCGCTCAGTTACGGAGAAAAAGGTTGGAATAACTTCGACCGCATCTGTTTATTAGGTGCTGGAATGAGCCTTTTTCTATGGTGGTGGTATCAAACTCCCCTCATTGCGCTTTCCCTTAATATAGCGATTGATTTTCTAGGAGCATTACCTACAATTAGAAAATCTTACTACAAACCAAAGTCAGAAGATCCTCTACCTTGGCTAGTATTTCTTCTCGCACACACTGTTAACCTTTTTGCTCTCAAATCCTGGTCTTTTGAACTAGTGGCTTATCCACTTTACTTATTCTGTATTGTGTCCGTAATAGTTTTACTGCTTCTACGTTTTCAAATTAAGTCAATACTCGGACTTAATTTAGCAGGAAAAAAGTACAAAAATCGCTAAAACAAAATAAATTCAGTAATAAATCGAAAAGCAAGAAAATACAGTCAAAAATTCCAATTTACTTGGTAACACTCAAAATTGGTGAGTTTTTCGTGAGAATCGTTTCGTAGTTTATTTAAACTAAAGCTAAGACATGGGTTGATGGTCTTTGAAACTTAAGAGGGTTCGGTAAAATCTTTATAAAAAGTCTTTGATGCTCAAAAAAACTTTTGAGCTACTGAAATTGTTTGGTTAAATTTGGGAACTTTATTTTTAACGGCTTATGCAAGACTTTTTATAGAAACATATATATTATGTTGTTAAAACAAACGTCGGAGCTTACTTCCGATTCTCCAGCTTACTCCCGAAAAATTTCTCTCAACTTGATACTCGTTATTCCCTTTATTTTACAAATCGTAGTCGCCGTAGGAATAACAGGTTATCTTTCACTACGTAATGGTCAAAAAGCCGTTAACGATTTAGCTGGCAAATTACGTACAGAAGTAAGTCAAAGAATCGATCAGCACCTTGATAGCTACATGGCAATTCCCCAGCAAGTTGTTCGCGTTAGCTCTGACGCAGTTGAGATGAACATATTAGACTTGCAAGACCAAGAACAACTAGGGCAGTTTTTTTGGAATCAACTAAATTTATTTGAGATAGGCTACATTCTTTTCGGATTTGAAACAGGTAATTATCTAGCCGCAGGTCATTTTTTTGGTGATGAGCGTATTACTATAGATGAGGTTTATCCAGCACGTTATGATGGGAGTAATCATCTCTACAGTTGGGCAGTAGATTCTCAAGGAAAACGCACTGAAATTATTTTCGATAGTGGAGAATTTATTGCTAAAGATGAAGGTTGGTACACAGAAGCTGCTAAAGCTGAAAGTGGTAAATTACTGTGGAGTCCTGTTTACAACTGGTTAATTCCACCGTTCAATTTATCAATTGCTGTCAGTCGTTCTATTTACGACCAAAATGACAACCTTATCGCCGTAATTGGTGCAGAACAACAACTTTCACAGATCAGTCATTTTTTACGTAACTTAAAAATCAGCGAATCAGGCAAGACTTTTATTATAGAAAGAAATGGTTTACTAATTGGCAGTTCGGCTGACGAGCAACCATTTACTGTAGTTAATGAGAAACCTAGAAGATTAAAGGCTACAGAAAGTAAGGGTCCTCTCGTACGAGCTACAGCTCGGCATCTAATAGAGCAATTTAACGATTTAAATAACATTCAAAAACCTCAGCAGTTAGAGTTTTTTATCGAAGGCAAGCGTCAGTTTGTCCAAGTAACTCCCTGGGAAGATGAATTAGGTTTAGATTGGCTGATGGTGGTAACTGTACCAGAAGCTGACTTTATGGCAGAAATTCATGCCAATACCCGCACGACAATTATGTTATGTTTATTAGCTCTAGGATTGGCAATTATACTCGGACTCTATACATCTCGCTGGATCACACAACCAATTTTAGATCTAAATAGAGCTTCCGAAGCGATCGCCGATGGGAAACTAGACCAGAAAGTAAAAGAATCGAGGTTTAAAGAATTAGGGGTACTCGCTCGTTCTTTTAACCTTATGGCACAACAGCTACAAGAGTCTTTTAATACTCTGGCTAAAACCAACGAAATTTTAGAAAGTCGTGTAGAAGAAAGAACAACAGAGTTAAAAGAAGCCAAAGAATTTGCTGATTCTGCCAATCAGGCTAAAAGCGAATTTTTGGCTAACATGAGTCATGAATTAAGAACTCCTCTTAACGGCATACTGGGATATGCCCAAATTCTCCAGCGATCGAAAAAAATTGAAGGACAAGAAAAAAAAGGAATTGAAATTATTAACCAGTGTGGTTCTCATCTTCTCACTTTAATTAACGACATTCTCGATCTTTCTAAAATAGAAGCGCGAAAAATGGAACTGCATCCAATAGAACTGCATTTTCCGTCTTTTATTCAAGGTGTAGTCGAAATTTGTCGAATTAAAGCAGAACAAAAAGGAATTGATTTTGTTTATAAATGCGATCGCAATCTTCCTGTCGGAGTTAAAGCCGATGAAAAACTTTTAAGGCAGGTTTTAATTAATTTGCTCAGTAATGCGATTAAATTTACAGAACGAGGAAAAGTCACCTTTGCTGTTAATAATCAAGAGCAAATGCTAGATTCAGAAGAATTTAAAATTCATCGTATTTTATTTCAAGTAGAAGACAGCGGTATTGGGATTAGTTCGGAAGATATAACCAAGATTTTCTTGCCTTTCGAGCAAGTAGGAGATACTAAAAAACGTTCTGAAGGAACTGGTTTGGGATTAGCAATTACGCAGCAAATTGTATTGTTAATGGGTGGTAAACTACAAGTAGATAGTCAGTTAGGTAAAGGAAGTACTTTTAGGTTTGAAATAGAACTACCAGAAACAAATAATTGGATTGAAAACTATGACTCATTCCAGGGAGAAAATATAGTTGGTTATAAAGGAGAAAAACACAAAGTTTTGGTAGTAGACGATTTTTGGGAAAATCGTTCCGTAATTGTCAATTTACTCAACCCGCTTGGCTTTGAATTAATTGAAGCCGAAAACGGTAAGGAGGGTTTAGATAAATTTGCTGAAGCTCGACCAGATATAGTAATTACTGACTTATCTATGCCAGTAATGGATGGTTCGGAAATGATTGCCAAATTGCGTTCCGCTCCTCAAGGAAAAGATGTATTAATAATAGTTTCTTCTGCTAGTGTATTTGGTAGCGATAAGCAAAAAAGTTTAGATGCAGGTGCCAATGCCTTTTTACCCAAGCCAATTCAAGCCTATCATTTATTAGCAGCATTACAGGAAAATCTTAAAATCGAGTGGATTTACGAAGACAAACAACAAGAAACAAAACAGAATAAAACAACCTTAACTGGAATCGATCTTAATGAAATTATTCCTCCGCCTTCTGAAGAAATTTCTTTGCTTGCAGACCTTAGCCGCAAAGGTTTAGTCAACGACATATTAAAAGAAATAGATCGCATCGAACAACTAGATTCTAAATATGTTGTTTTCTGTTTACATATACGCAAACTAACTCAATCTTTCAAATTGCGTCAATTAAGAGAATTTATCGAACAGTTTGGAGAGCCAAAATAGCTCGTCGATTAAAATTTTACTTCTGTTTCAACTACAAAAAGGCGATAAGTTATGACCGAAAGTACAGTTCCTCAAGGCATTTTAGTTGTAGATGATAATCCTAATAATTTGGAAGTTATTTCCGAAACTTTAACTAAAGCAGGATTTCAAGTAGCTGTAGCCATAGATGGAGAAAGCGCGTTAGAACAACTTCAGTATCATCAACCAGAGTTGATTTTACTTGACGTTATGATGTCTGGTATCGATGGATATGAAACTTGTAAGCGTCTAAAGAATAACCCCTCAACTTTCGATATTCCCGTTATTTTTATGACAGCCTTATCTGATACAGAACACAAGGTTAAGGGTTTTTCTCTAGGTGCAGTTGACTATATTACCAAACCGTTTCAGCAAGATGAAGTATTGGCAAGAGTTCGAGTTCAGCTACAGTTACGCAACTTAACCAGAACTTTAGAAGATCAAAATAGAATACTCAAGCAAGAGATTTTACAAAGACAAAGAATAGAAGCCTCATTACTCAAGTTCAATCAAGAACTAGAAAAGCGGGTAGCCGAACGCACTGTCAAGCTGTCTAGTACTCTGAAAAAATTACAACAGGCTCAAAGTCAGCTTGTAAGACAAAAAGAGCAACTAGAAATTCGAGTTAAAGAGCGCACGGCAGAACTCGCCCAAAGTATTATCGATGCGGATGAAGCACGCCAAGAAGCAGAAAATGCCAATCAGGCTAAAAGTTCTTTTCTTGCCAATATGAGTCACGAATTACGGACTCCCATGAATGCAATTATTGGCTATAGTGAAATGTTAATCGAAGAAGCAGAAGACTTAGAACAAGATGATTTTATACCCGATCTCAACAAAATTCGCAGTGCGGGAAAACATCTTTTAAATCTAATTAATGATATTCTCGATATTTCTAAAATTGAAGCTGGTCGTATGGAGCTTTATTTAGAAAATTTTAATGTTAGAGATCTTGTTCGAGAAACAGTATCTACAATATCTCCTCTAATAGATAAAAATGGCAATACCTTGACGGTCGAACTTTCCGAAGATTTAGGAGTAATGCATGCTGATGTTACTAAAGTAAAACAAAGTTTATTTAATCTATTGAGTAACGCGAGTAAATTTACCGAACGAGGCAAAGTTACTTTAAAAGTCAACCGTTACATTATTGATACTAAAGATTGGATAAGTTTTCAAATTAGCGATACAGGTATTGGCATGAATTCAGAACAAATCGCTAAGTTATTTCGAGCTTTTACTCAGGCTGATGCTTCGACAACCCGCAAATATGGTGGAACTGGTTTGGGGTTAGCAATTACCAAAAAATTCTGTCAAATGATGGGAGGAGATATTAACGTTACTAGTCAAGTAGATTGCGGTTCTACTTTTACAATTCAATTGCCACTTCATGTAGAAAAAATTAACGAACAGACAAAAAATAAGGTTTTGAAGCAAGCTACTGTTTCAAAAATCGATCCCGTTAGATCTCAGAAGGATACAATTTTGGTAATTGATGACGATCCAACTATTCACGATCTACTTGAAAAATTCTTAACAAAACAGGGATTTAACGTTCAAACCGCTTCTAACGGTACGGAAGGTTTGCGTCTGGCTAAGGAAACTAAACCTCAAGCAATTACTCTCGATGTCATGATGCCTGAAACGGATGGTTGGTCGATACTTACCGCTCTTAAAGCCGAGCCCACAACTGCCGATATTCCAGTAGTTATGATGACTATGGTAGATAACCGCAACTTAGGCTATGCTCTAGGGGCTTCAGATTATTTACTCAAACCAATCGAACAGAAAAATTTAGTAGCAGTATTAGATAAATATCGACCAAAATCGTCTTCAAACGTAGTTTTACTGGTAGAAGATGATTTTCAAACTAGAGAAATATTACGCCGTCAGTTAGAAAAAGAGAATTTATTGGTCATAGAAGCCACTAATGGTCTAGAAGCATTGGAAGCACTTGATACACACAATCCTGGATTGATTATTTCAGATTTAATGATGCCTGACATGGATGGTTTTGAATTAATTCATCAACTGCGACTTCAAGAACAACACAAATCGATTCCAACAATTGTGCTGACAGCAAGGGAACTTACTAACGAAGAGCGGCAAAAATTATCTGGACAGGTGACAAAAATTTTTCAAAAAGGCTCTTACGAACGTGAGACTTTGTTATCAGAAGTCCATCATCTTTTATCAGAAGCTATTTCTCGCAGTCATTCAATAAAGATTTTATCTTCTCAATCATCATAGTTAGCAAATAGGAGTAAATAGATGACGAAAATTTTGTTAGTTGAAGATAACGAAATGAATCGAGATATGCTTTCGCGTCGGTTGAAACGTAGAGGATATGAGGTAATTATGGCACTCGATGGCTCTCAAGGGGTATCGATGACAATTTCCGAACGTCCCGATTTAGTATTGATGGACATGAGTTTGCCAATTTTAGATGGCTGGGAAGCTACTAAAACTATCAAAGCCAATCCCAATACGCAATCGATTCCAATTATTGCTTTGACTGCTCATGCGATGGCTGGCGATCGCGAAAAAGCTCTAGAAGCTGGATGCGATGACTACGATACGAAACCAATTGAATTAAATCGTTTGATTGACAAGATCCTGCATTTTTTACCCCAAAGTTAAACTCTATCATTTAATGTCTACCGATCTTCAATCTCAATTATCGATACTCGCCCATCTGCGTCATGAATTACGCAATCCAATCAATGCGATCGTGGGTTACAGTGAAATGCTTTTAGAAGATTTAGAAGCAACAACAACAGATCCGAAGGTGGTAACAGATTTAACCGAAATTAGTCTTTGTGGTAAAGAATTACTGAATTTAGTTAATACTTTTCTCAATCCAGAACTACTAAATGGCGATACTTACGCCCTCAAAACAATTGTTGCCAATCCTACTTTACAAGTAGAATTACAAAAACCAACTCAGCAGGTAATTAATTATTGTCAAAAACTCTTGAATACAGCAAATATTGACTCTATTAATTATAGTGAAGACTTAAATAAAATCTGCACTGCGGCTTCACATCTATCAAACGAAATTGCAAACATAATTCAACTGTATGAAGAGGTACAATCTTCTACTTCGATAGCCATTAATGATAATTTATCAACAATGAATTTATCAGATGCGCCAGAATATATTGCAGATCGGCACGAAGAACTTAGCCAAGACACTATTTTAATTGTTGATGATAGTCAAGCCAATCGCGATTTGCTGTCTCGTCAGGTGGAGGCTCAAGGTTATCGAGTAGCTACAGCAGCTGATGGTCGTCAAGCTTTAGAGATGATTCAAAAAGGACAATACGATTTGATTTTACTTGACGTTATGATGCCAGAAATCGATGGTTATCAAGTTCTCCAATGGATTCGTCATAGTAATTGGCAGCATATTCCCGTAATCATGATTTCAGCCTTAGATAAAATCGATAGCGTCGTCAAATGTATTGAAATGGGAGCGGAAGATTATCTGCCCAAACCATTTAACTCTGTATTATTAAAAGCTAGAATTAATGCCTGTTTAAATAAAAAAAAGTTGCGCGATCGAGAAACTCTTTATTTAAGCAAACTTGCTGAAGCTAATACACAAATTACTCAATTAAATCAGCTTCTAACAGCAGAAAATAGTCGACTCAGTGCCGAACTAGAAATTAGTCAACGTTTGCAAAAAATGATTTTGCCTAAAGAACAAGAATTAAATAGCATTAAAGAACTAGAAATTGCTGGATTTATGGAACCAGCAGATGAAGTTGGAGGCGATTATTATGATGTTTTACAAAATAACGGACAGCTCAAAATTGCCATAGGAGATGTTACTGGTCATGGTTTAGAAAGTGGTGTCTTGATGCTTATGGTTCAAACAGCAGTACGTACCTTAATGGAAAGCAATCAAACCGATCCAAAAAAATTTCTAGAAATTCTCAATCGTACCATTTATAAAAATATTCAAAGAATGAATTCGGATAAATATCTTTCTTTATGTTTGGTAGATTTTCACGGAGGAAAATTAAAATTAAGCGGACAACATGAAGAAATTTTAGTAATTCGTTCTGGAGGCAATTTAGAACGAATCGATACAATCGATCTCGGTTTTCCTATTGGATTAGAAGTAACTATTGAAGAATTTGTGTTTCAAGTTGAGATTGAATTAGAACCTGAAGATGTTGTAGTTCTTTATACCGATGGTATTACTGAGGCAGAAAATGACTTGGGAATACAATATGGACTGGAAAAATTATCTCAAATAGTCAAGAATAACTGCGATCGCTCTGCAGAAAATATTCGGCAAATTGTTGTTGACGATGTTAAAAAGCACATTGGTTTTCATAAAATTTATGATGATATTACTTTAGTTGTTATAAAAAAAAGATAAAAAAAATGTATTTTTATATTCAAAATAATTTTTGGACTGATTTATGACTACAATATTCGGAGATTTTTTGCGTCATTTGCCCCCTAGTCAAGAATATTTAATACTTAGCTTTTCTCCAAGTTCGATTCCTTTACAGAAAAGATGGCGAAATAATTGTCTGTCAGCAGATTTTTTAGCAGATTATTTGAGTACTTTTTTTCTCAATACAGATAATTGCGCAAGCAATTTAAAAAAACAAATGCAAATCAAAAGTGCTGTTAGTTATATCGCTAATGAACTACTAGAAAATGCCGTGAAATACAGTAACAAAAAATCAGAGTTGCCAATCAGTATCCAAATTCATCTTAACTACGACCGAATTATTTTTCAAACTACTAATAGCCTCAGACAACAGGATTTTAATAATTTCCAAGCCTGTATTCAAAAACTTCTTAATTCAGATCCAGACGAGTTGTACTTATATATTTTGGAAAAGAATGCTATTGATGAAAATAATGAAAATTCAGGGTTAGGCTTTTTAACTATGGTTAACGATTATAATGCCAAACTTGGCTGGAAGTTTGAAAAATTTACGCGACAGTTTGAAGAAATAGGTGTAACAACAATGGTTCAACTACAAATTTAATAAAAACAATAAAATATGACATTTTTTTTAAAATCGTATTTAATTATTGACAGGCTGACTATAATTTAATCGCAATTTATTTATATTTATAAAATGAGAGAGCAATGGAAATCAAAACTAATACCTATCACATAGTTTATGATAAAAGCAAACAAACTGTTTTCTTTCGGGGAACGCTGCGTTTAAATGGAACTAAAGAATATACATTAATTTCCGAACTACTAAACAGAGTCATAGAAACCAAACCAGAAACTATTATCTTAAATCTTAAAGAGCTGGATTTTTTGAATAGTTCTGGAATAAACATACTTTCAAAATTTGTAATTAATGTTCGCAAACAACAAAATGTTAAAATGTCTGTTATTGGGTCAGAAGAAATTCCCTGGCAAAGTAAATCGTTAAAGAACTTACAAAGGTTAATGCCTTCTTTAATTTTAGATTTAGACTAGTATCGCTACGAGAAAATCAAAAATTAAAAGTTAAAAACTGCCTTATTTAACTAAATTTGCAATCGCTAAATTTCAGCTTTTGAAATATTAATACAGTAAACATTTTGAATTATGTTGCTGTATTCTCGCGCGATCTCTTCATGGGTTATTTGTAAATTTAGATTGCTATCGCTATTATTTATGTGTCAGGCAGTAAGGTTCGAGCCATTATTATTTTAATAACTTTTCTCAAATTGAATGGTTATAAGCTTCAAGCATCAATATTGAAAAGTATTAGATATGAATGCGTCTTGCTAGTAGTAAAATAAATAAATCTGAATCAATAGACTGGATTGAGTCGAAATCTTTTAAAATTAATTTGATTTTTTATGTACTATATTTAGATAATTTTAAGAGCGATCGCCCCTCTCTCTAACTCAAATTATGATTAAGATGCTAACTACTAAGGTTAAAAAGTGCAGTTTAAAGAAATCGTCGATAAATTAGATGTAGCTCTTGAAAAGACTAGCCTGCGCGGTCGCGATTTAAATCCCGAAATTACTGATATTGCTGCTGTAGAGCGTGCCACATATGGCAGCCTCAGTTATATCGAAGGGGGAAAATTCGCTCATTTAGTGACCGAAACTGCTGCTAGTGCCTTAATTTTACCTAATGATGAATCTTTGCAAACACAAGCTAGCAAAAGAAACATTGCCTGGATAGCTACTAAAGAACCGAGACTCGTATTCGCTAGAGTTATCGACCTATTTTACCGTCCTTTTCAACCAGAACCAGCAATTGCTCCGTCTGCAGCGATCGCAACCGATGCTCGTATAGGTAAAAATGTTTATATTGGAGCCAATGTCGTAATTCAAAGCGGTGTAAAGATCGGCGATCGCGTCTGTATCCATCCCAACGTAGTTATTTATCCTAATGTAACAATTGGAGAAAATACAGTACTTCACGCTAACTGTACCATCCACGAACGCAGTCATATTGGTGCTAACTGTGTCATTCATAGCGGTGCGGTAATCGGTGCGGAAGGCTTTGGTTTTGTACCTACTTCCCAGGGCTGGTATAAAATGCAGCAGTCGGGACACACGGTATTAGAAGATGGCGTGGAAATCGGTTGCAATAGCACTGTAGATCGTCCTGCGGTAGGTGAAACCAGAATTGGACGCAATACAAAGCTAGATAATTTAGTACAGATTGGTCATGGCTGTCAGATAGGTCAAAACTGTGCCTTTGCCGCTTATGTAGGACTTGCAGGAGGCGTAACGGTAGGCAACGGCGTGTTGTTAGGAGGACAGGTAGGAGTAGCCAATCAGGTAACAATTGGCGATGGTGCGATCGCCACCGCTCAAACGGGCATTATTAATGATGTTGCGGCAGGAGAAATGGTTTCGGGAATGCCTCATCTTCCCAGCAAGCTGTATCGAAAACTATTTGTAATTTACAAACGCTTACCAGAAATTTATCAAATGTACAAAGAATTCAAAAAGCAGTAATCAGTAAAGTTTCACAGAGAGTTTTAAACCTATCAGGTAAAATTTACAATATCTAATACAAAAAAATAGAATAGTTTAATTGTTATTATTTTTGCCCATACTCTACGTAAAATTCCTGTTGCACCTTAAAGTTATTTAATCTTTAGCTTTATAAAACATCTATAAAAACTTTATATCTTGAGAATGATTTAAATTTCGGATATTTAGCAAATGATAAAGTTATTTTAATAAATCTTAAATTTTACTAATTACTTTTAGCTTATTCAATTTTTTAGTAAACGACCATTATGACAATTTTACTAACATACAATCCTCGATATCTTACCCGAATTAAATATTTTCTGCGTAAAATCAAGAGAAAGCTAAATTTAAGTAAGCTATGGTATCAGGATAATGGTAATTGGCATTGGCTAAAAGAAAAGCAGCTTCCCATTGTCAGTTTAAATAGAAGTTTGTGGCGTTTATCCGTCCCTTCATTCAGCTTTCACTTCATGCTAGGCTTATCGAGCATTATCGCTACTTTAGGATTGCTGGCTAATAGTGCGGCAGTAATTATTGGGGCAATGATTATTGCTCCTTTGATGGGACCGATTGTGGGGATGGCATATTCTATCGCAATGGGCAATCGCAAACTATTGCGTCGTTCTAGCTTTACAGTACTCAAAGGAACTATTCTAACTATTGCAGTTGCCTGGGTTGCCACCTCAATTATCGGTCTAGAAACTGTAGATACAGAAATTATGGCTCGCGTTAAGCCAACTTTGATTGATTTCGGTATTGCAATGGCAGCAGGTGCTGCGGGTGCTTTTGCTAATACTCGTCGCAGTATTTCCAGTGCGTTACCAGGAGTTGCTATTGCCGTTGCCTTAGTTCCCCCGCTTGGCGTAGTAGGCATTGGTTTGGGGCAAGGAGAGGGCAGTATTGCCTTTGGTGCGCTGCTGCTATTTTTAACTAATCTCATCTGTATTGTCTTTTTTGGCAGTTTGGTATTTTTGTTTCAATCTTATGGCAACATCGAACGAGCTAAAAAAGGATTGGCATTGTCTACAGCAGTGATGTTTTGTTTGGGTATTCCTCTTACTATTTCCATGCGAGAATTAATTGTCAAAAAGAATGTTCGCTATCAAATTGAAGATTTTATTCTTTATGAGACAGAAACATTTAATAATGCAGATATTAATTTTGTTACAGTCACACCTAAAAAAGGTTATTTAAAGGTAGATATAGAAGTCGCCGCACCTATTAATTCAATTTCCCAAAATCAGATCGATCGCATTAAAGTTGCTCTTTCTCAATTGACCGATAAAGAAATTTATTTGGAAGTAGAAGTTGTTCCTATGAAACGTTTGATATCCCCTAATAGTTAATAACTATAGGCGATCGCAGTAAACTTAACAAAATTTAAGATATATCTTGAGGATGATTACAATTGCTGGGTTTAACTTAACAATAGTTAACAATCAAAAACAAACCAACGATACTAAAAGTCGCCACGTCTTGTTGAGAGCAAAATTTATTTAATCTACTCATTTATATAACTGTTTGGCTTCCAATGGAGGGAGTTTGATATGTCTGAATTTAATGGTGTGATGATGCAGTACTTCCACTGGTACATCGAACCTAACGGTAAGCTGTGGAATGAATTAGCAGAAAATGCTAACGATTTGGCTAAAGCTGGAATCACTTCTGTCTGGTTGCCACCTGCATATAAAGGTGTTGGTGGCGATTGCGAAGTTGGTTATGGCGTGTATGATATGTTCGATCTGGGAGAATTCGATCAAAAAGGTACGATAAGAACTAAATACGGTACCAAAGAAGAATACATTAATGCGATCGCCACAGCTAGAGAAGCAGGCATTAGAGTCTATGCCGATGTAGTCTTAAATCATAAAATGGGTGCGGACAAAGAAGAAGAAGCTGAAGCCACTCCCGTTAGTCCCGACAACCGCCATCAGCCAATTGGCGATATGCAAAAAGTAAAGGTATGGACTCACTTCACTTTCCCAGGAAGACAGGGTAAATACTCTAGTTTAGAGTGGCATTGGTGGCATTTCGATGCGGTTGACTACAATGCCTATGATGGAGATGCCGACGCAATTTATTTATTTAAAGATAAACAATTTGACGACCAGGTAGATTTAGAAAACGGTTCTTTTGCTTACTTGATGGGTTGCGATCTCGACATGGAACATCCCGAAGTAAGAGACGAACTAAAATACTGGGGTGAATGGTATGTAGATACTACCAAGGTTGACGGTTTTCGTTTTGATGCTGTCAAACACGTCAAGGCAGGATTTTTCCCCGAATGGTTGAATCACGTACGCCGCCATGCTGGGAAGTCTTTATTTGCCGTAGGAGAATACTGGTCTAGTCATATCGAAGCTTTACATCATTTTATTGATGTAACTGGTGGAGACGTAGCTTTATTCGATGCACCTTTACACTATAACTTTAGCGAAGCAAGTAAAGCTGGTAGCGATTACGATCTACGTCAAATATTCGACGATACCTTAGTAGCCCAACAGCCCGCACTTGCGGTTACTTTGGTAGAAAATCATGACTCTCAACCCCTACAATTGTTAGAATCTGTAGTAGAAGGCTGGTTTAAACCCTTAGCTTACGCTCTAATTTTATTAAGAGAAGGTGGTTATCCCTGTATTTTCTATGCAGACTACTACGGCGCACATTATAAAGATACTGGTAATGATGGAGAAGAACACGAAGTCTGGATGGATAGTCACAAATGGTTAATTGACAAGTTTCTCGAAGCCAGAAAAGAATATGCTTTTGGCGAACAGTATGATTATTTCGACCATGCCAACTGTATCGGCTGGACTAGATTGGGCAGTGAGGAACATCCAGGCGGAATGGCAGTAGTTTTAAGTAATGGCGAAGACGGTAGTAAATGGATGGAAGTTTGTCAGCCGAATCAAACCTATATCGATCTTACCGAACATATTTCCGAACCAGTGACTACTAACGACGAAGGTTGGGCTGAGTTTCGTTGCTTGGCAGGTTCGGTATCGGTTTGGGTTGTAAAGTCATAGAAATAAATACGATTTAGCAACAGATTAATAACAATAGAATTGCCCATTTTTTCAGCAATTAAGAAAAAATGGGCAATTATTTTTAGTTGCGATATTATTTTAGGTGCGATCGCAACTAGAAGCTTAACCAGCTTTAAAGATTGCCAAGAACTTCTTTTGCTGCTGCTATAGTTTGGTCTATGTCTTCTTCTGTATGAGCTAGAGAAGTAAATCCAGCTTCAAATTGCGAAGGAGCGAGATAGATACCTTTTTCCAACATTCCGCGATGGAAGCTGGCAAATTTTTTCATATCCGATTTTTTGGCATCATCGTAGTTGTGAACTTCATCGCCAGTAAAGAACATACCAAACATCGCGCTAATGCTGCCGCCAGTTACTTGATGACCTGCTTCTCTGGCTGCGTCGAGTAAACCTTGAGATAGTTTTTTAGTAATGCGGTCTAGCTGTTCGTAAGTTCCAGGCTTCTGGAGTAATTCTAAAGTTTTAATGCCTGCTGTCATTGCCAGAGGATTACCAGAAAGAGTTCCTGCTTGATACATTGGTCCTGCTGGTGCCACCATCGACATAATGTCGGCACGTCCGCCATAAGCACCGACGGGCAAACCACCGCCAATAACTTTTCCTAAAGTAGTTAGGTCGGGAGTTACACCAAATTTTTCTTGGGCACCACCATAGGCAATGCGAAAACCAGTCATTACTTCATCGAAAACCAATAAAGCACCGTGTTCTTGAGTAATTTCTCGCAAGCCTTCTAAAAAACCTCCATCTGGAGTTACAAAGCCTGAGTTACCTACTACAGGTTCTAAAATTACTCCCGCAATCTCATCGGCATGTTCTTCAAATAACTTTTTAACCGCTTCCAGGTCATTATAGGGAGCAGTTAGAGTGTTGTTAGTAGCCGATTTTGGTACGCCAGGAGAATCGGGCAGTCCTAACGTTGCTACACCAGAACCAGCTTTGACTAAAAACATATCGGCGTGACCGTGATAGCAGCCTTCAAATTTGACAATTTTGTCTCTGCCAGTAAAAGCTCGCATCAAACGCAGTACAGACATACAGGCTTCGGTACCTGAATTAACAAAGCGCACGATGTCAATACTGGGAACGGCATTAATAACCATTTCAGCCAAAACGTTTTCTAACACTGAAGGCGCGCCAAAACTAGTGCCGTTTTCCAAAGCTTCGTGGAGGGCTTGAATTACTTCAGGATGGGCGTGACCGCAAATAGCAGGTCCCCAAGTTCCCACATAATCAATATATTTATTACCGTCTACGTCCCAAATATAAGCACCTTTAACGCGATCGAACACTATGGGCTGTCCGCCTACAGATTTAAAGGCACGAACGGGGGAACTAACGCCACCAGGCATTAATTTTTGCGCGGCAGTAAAAATTTGTTCGGATTTAGCAGTTTTAAATGAAGCCGTACTAACCAATATTTTCTCCTTTTATCAAAAATTGAATATTTGCTTGGGATTTGAGAGATAAAAATAAATCGATGGTTTTTTATTATCCTACGGAAGTTAGATCGAAAGGTAGTTGTATATAAAGAATTTTAAATCGAAAGCGATCGCTCCATAACTCAACCAGCTTACTTACTGTCTCGATTAACTTGCTTAGTAAGTTCTCAAGAGCGATCGCCTATTGTTGCTTGTATTATAAAATCTGACATTTTTAAAGCAACTAAGATATTTATTTTATCTCAGATTTTAAACCAGACTCTCCACGCTCGTCTTATTAAAGGTTTTTATTTTTGGTAGAGGCATTCCTTCTGCTACAGATGATTGAATCATCATTTCTAAAACTTCTCTAGCATTTTTCAGTGCTTCTTCATAGGTATCGCCATAAGTGTGGCAAAGTTCGCCCCATTCGGGAAATGTTACCACAAAACAATTATCTTTTTCACACCATTGAATAAATATGCTATATTTACGAATCATTTTTTTGCTTTTTCTATTTGATTTTTAACAATTTGTGAGTTAAAAAAATACGATAGATTTACTTTTGCAGTTTGAATAACATCTATACTTAAGTGTTTTTAACGAAAACTACAGTTTATTAACTATTAACTATCTACTCAATCTTAGAAAAAGTTTTTTAAATCGTCACTCTTTCAGCAATTGACCTTTTGCACCAATCATCAATCTTGGTTGGGTCTGCCCTAGCAAGGGAACGCGCGAGTTTGCTCATTGCTCATTGCTCATACATTCAACATTTGCTTTATTTCTAAAGCCGTTGCAGGAGCTAGTAATACCCCGTTTCGATAGTGTCCTGTAGCAAGCAATACGTTATTGTATCCTGTTAATTTGTCGATAACTGGAGCAGATCTGCCTTCAGGACGCGGACGTTTGCCAGACCAAGCTTCTAAAATCTTGGCGTTGGTTAAAGTAGGACAAAAAGCGATCGCGCCAGCTATAAGTTCTTCTAGCATTTGAGCATCGGCAATTGGTTCTGCCATTTCTGTAGGAAACTCTACCGTCGCACCGAGCCAGTATTCACTGTTGCCTAACGGTACTATATGTATGTCGTTACCAGTAATAACGGGCTGAAAGTCTTCTCTACCCAAATACTTATCTAGCTGTAATTTTATTGCCTGTCCTAATACGGGACGAATATTAATTTCTTGCTGTAAAGAAGCTGTTAGAGTTGTCGAACCAAGTCCCGCAGCAACTATTAAGTAGTCTGTTCTTATTGTTCCCGCACTAGTTTCTAGGTACTTACAAGTTAATAAATTATTTTCTTTAGCAGTAATAAAACTTTCACATTCCACTTTAAAGCAAAAATTTACGCCATTTTGCCTTGCTGCTGCAACCAATGCTTGAGTTAGTCGAACGGGGTTTATTTGCTTATCTTGAGGAGAGTATACTGCCCCAATAATGCTGTCATTAACTAAATGAGGACATTGTCGCTTTACATAATCGCGATCGCCGAGTTCTAACTGCCAACCTTGCGATTTTCTTAACGCTTGTAACTCCTGCCACTTATCCAGGCGATCGCCTGCAAATAAGAGCTTGAATATACCTTGGTGATTGACGGCGATATTTAGCCCCGTTCTCGCTTCTAGTTCGGGAATTAAAGACTGATATCTATTTAAACTAGTTTCTCGTAACCGCCATGCCCGCCCTTTGGTTTTACGGCTAATTGCTCCCATAAGCACTCCCAAAGCCGCTTTGGTCGCACCAGTTGCGGGTGGATTTTTGTCAATTACCGTTATTTGCAGATTTTCAATCGAACTCAGTTCGTAGGCGATCGCCGCACCGACTACGCCACAACCTATAATCGTAATTTCGCACTGTTTCATCAAAAAATTAATAAAATTTAAAATTAATATTCGATTTTACTTGACAACTCATAGTCATTATGAGTATGATTTATTTTAGTAAAACTCATAATGAGTACGAGATAAGTAATAAACAATTATCAACTATGAGAGATTTAGTACCAAACGTAGTCTTTAAAACTAGAGTCCGCGACGAATCTGTAGAAGGACCGAATCCCTATCGCTGGCAAGATTTAACCACAGAAGATATCTTCAAAGGCAAAAAAATAGTTTTATTTGCCCTCCCTGGTGCTTTTACTCCAACCTGTTCTTCTACTCATTTGCCTAAATACGAAGAACTATACGACGAAATTAAAGCTCAAGGTGTAGACGAAGTCATCTGTCTTTCGGTCAATGATGCTTTTGTTATGTTCCAGTGGGGCAAAGCTCAAGGAGCCGAAAAAGTTTTTCTACTTCCCGATGGTAGTGGTGAGTTTACTCGCAAAATGGGGATGCTAGTCAACAAAGACAATCTTGGTTTTGGGTTGCGTTCCTGGCGTTACTCGATGTTAGTAGACGACATGAAAATTAAGCAGATGTTTATCGAACCAGATTTTGGCGATAACTGTCCTACCGATCCTTTTGAAGTTTCCGATGCCGACACTATGCTGCAATACTTAAAAGGAGAAGGAAAATAACTTCGGATTTTTAAACAATTTGGGGACGCTTATTTTTTAGAGTGTGTCCCCATACGATACGGACATTATGGGAACAATTTATCTGGGTTTTCTAGCTAGCTTAATTGCTGGAATGGGTACGGCAGTTGGCGCTCTACCAATTTTATTCACTACCAATCTCAAACAACAATGGCAAGGAATATTACTAGGAGTAGGTGGTGGAGTAATGCTATCCGCAACAGCCTTTTCATTAATTGTTCCTGGTACCGAAGCGGCACTTGCCCTCGGTTATTCGCAACAACAAGCAGCCTCGATTATTAGTATCGGGATCGTTATCGGCGGGGTACTTTTGTGGTTGCTACACGATAATTTTCCCCACGAACACTTTGTTCGCGGTCAAGAAGGCAAAGTTACTGAAAGTTTTCAACGCCTTTGGTTATTCGTTCTAGCAATTACGATCCACAACTTTCCCGAAGGATTGGCTGTAGGAGTGGGTTTTGGCAATGGAGATATCAGTCATGGACTGCCATTAGCGATCGGAATTGGATTACAAAATATGCCTGAAGGATTGGTAGTTGCTCTAGCCTTAAAAGAATTAAAATATTCGACCTCTTTTGCTTTGGGAATTTCAGTATTGACGGGTTTAGTCGAACCAGTGGGTGGTGTATTTGGTGCGAGTATTGTTAGTTTCGGTCAATCGAGTTTACCTTGGGCAATGGCAATCGCTGCAGGAGCGATGTTATTTGTAATTGTCGGTGAAATCATTCCAGAAATTGACCGCGAAAGTATTGCCCGAGAAGGTGCTTTAGGAATTATTGGCGGGTTTGTCGCCATGATGTTTTTGGATATTGCTTTTGGCTAATTGAACTAAGTATTAAATTTTCAATCAAACACAAAGGAGAACAAAACCTATGGTTTCTACAGTAGAAAAAACCAAACTCTATCCCTCCAGAATCGATCTGGGAGAAGAACTGCGTCTTCAAGTTACTCAACTATTAAATCAAACACTTGCTGCCACTTTAGACTTGAAAACTCAAACCAAACAGGCACACTGGAATGTCAAAGGTATGGACTTTTACCAGCTACACGAACTGTTTGACGAAATGGCAACCGAGCTAGAAGAATACACAGATATGGTAGCTGAAAGAGTAACTGCTCTAGCTGGAACCGCAATGGGAACGGCGCGTATTGCTGCTTCAGAATCAATTTTACCCGAATACGACCTCGATGCAGTTAGCGGTGTCGAACACGTTACTGCTTTGGCCGATCGCTATGCAGCCTATGCCGAACATTTACGTAAAGCGATCGATACTACCGATGAAATGGGCGATGCAGATACTGCCGACTTGTATACGGAGATTTCGCGGACAATTGATAAGCGTCTCTGGTTCTTAGAAGCTCACTTGGTTAAGTAGACACCAGCGATAATCTGCAATAATTGGCTACAGTAATTAAAATAGTAACAGTTATGGCAGAAACAAAAGGCGCAGATGAAGTAGATGCGGCAATTGCACGTGGCGTAGATCTTAACGGTTCCCCTATTCCTTCCGAAAAACTCAAGCTCTATAACCAAGTAATGGCTTTAGAAGCTGGAAGACAGAGGAGTGGGGTAACTAATACCATGCGATCGCGCATTGTTAGGATTGGTGCCAAGCACATTTCTCAGGAGGAATTAGATCGGATGCTATCTGATGCCGAATTTCCTCCTCTAAAAGACAAAGAAATTGCTTTTTACTATGGGGCGAAGTAAGCACTTATTGTTCGGTTAAGGATTAAAAGTAGAGTAAATATGAAAATATAAATAGTTTGATGATTTCTAAATTTTATATTTACTCTACAATACTTATTTTTTGTTCTTCAAACAATTTACCCAAAACTATTTTTTACGAAGGCAATGTACTCCTAATAAACTCATTGCTGGAAGTAACAAACCTGGAATGTGTCTAAATTCAAAAGGAACTTGTTCTACTGTTATTTGATAGCTTTTATTTTTTATAGCAACACCGTGTTCGCCAGTGATATTAAATTCTGAATTATTGAATAAATGTAGAGAAAAAGAATTAACTGGTTCGGCAAAAGTAATATTTGTTTGATTTGAAGCATAGCTAGTCTGACCATTTGTACGCCATTTTTTACGCCATTGGTCACAAAGTCCAGGCTCCCTCTACCCGACAAATTAACGCTAGAAGCTTCTAATTCACTTCCCAGATTAACAAAAATAGGTACTATTTCCGTACCAATAGTTCCTGAAGTGGCGCAAGTAAAACCCTCAACTGCAACTGCATCTATATACTGTGTATCAGAATCGACATCGGCAATTGTAACATCACTTAGATTTACAGATTCGGAAAACTGAAAATCCCACCTTGTGAGCAATTGGCAAACTAAGAATTGTAGCTAAAATAGTAAATATAGATAAGCTTTTTGAAGCCCAAGAAAGATTTTCATAATACATATAAGCAAAAGATAAATATTTCATAATCTATAGAAAAGAAGATTAATCACTTTAATAGACAAGAAATATATTAAGCTGCTGCTTATTACTACGGCTCAGTCAGTTCTTACTAATTTTTGATTTCTTTAAATAATTTGTCCGTTAAATTAACTATTTTCACTCAGGAGATATTACAAAAATGAGTTATGATTTCGATTTATTTGTTATTGGTGCGGGCTCTGGAGGTATAGCTACTGCCAGACGTGCCGCTCAATATGGAGCTAAAGTAGGAATTGCCGAATACGATCGCCTTGGTGGAACTTGTGTCAATCGTGGTTGCGTTCCCAAAAAGTTAATGGTCTATGCCGCTCATTTTAGCGATTACTTTAATGAATCCCAGGGCTATGGCTGGAGTGTAGGTGAAACCAGCTTTAACTGGGAAAAAATGATAACGGCAGTAAATAATGAGGTAAATAGACTCAACGGCATTTATCAGCGGATGTTAGATAATTCTAATGTCAAAGTGTTTGAGAGTCGCGGTAAATTTGTCGATTCTCATACCATTGCGATCGGCGATGAAAAAGTCACTGCCGATAAGATTTTAATTGCCGTTGGCGGTCATCCTGTCAAACCCGACACCATTCCTGGTATCGATCGCGCCATTACTTCTGACGATATTTTTCACCTTAAAGAACAGCCTAAGCGTATGGTGATTATCGGCGGTGGCTATATTGGGGTAGAGTTTGCCTGCATACTTAACGGCATGGGAACCGAAGTAACCCAAGTTATTCGCAGCGATAAAATTCTTAGAGGTTTTGATGACGATTTGCGCTCGGAAATTCAGGAGGCGATGCAGAGACACGGCATTCGCATTTTAACTAATAAACCCAAAATTGCCCTTGAAGAGGGCGAAGACGGAATTAACCTCAAAATACATGGCGAAAAAGAAGAAACTATAGCTACTGATGTAGTAAGTCTTGCCGCAACGGGTCGCATACCTAACATCGCTGACTTAGGATTAGAAAATACCCAGGTAGAAGTAGTCAATGGTGCAGTGGCGATCGATGCTTACAATCAAACCGCAGAAAAACATATTTATGCAGTAGGGGACTGTACAGATCGCATCAATCTTACACCTGTAGCTATTCAGGAAGGTAGAGCTTTTGCCGATACGCATTTTGGTGGACAATCTCGCCAGATGTCTTATGAAAATATTCCTACTGCCGTATTCTCCGATCCAGAAGCAGCGACAGTTGGTTTGACTGAAGCCGAAGCAAGAGATAAATATGGCGATGCGATTAAAATCTATCGCAGTAAGTTTCGTCCGATGTATTACACTATTCCCAACATTCAGGAAAAAACTTTGATGAAATTAATTGTCGATACCAACACCGATAAAGTATTGGGAGCGCACATGGTAGGAGATGGTGCGGCAGAAATCATTCAGGGTGTAGCGATCGCCGTTAAAATGGGAGCAACTAAAGCTAATTTTGATGCTACTGTAGGTATTCATCCTAGTTCGGCAGAGGAATTTGTAACGATGCGTTAATTTACAATAGCGATCGCTTTGATAAAACGGATACTTTTATCACTGGTTACTCAAGTATGATGATGGCATATCCGTTACATTCGCCGAAAGTTACAACCAAAAATTGTCCGCAATTATGCACATTTAAAAAAGCGATCGCGTTTTAGCCCCTAATAAAATAAACATTAGATCGATGCTGTGGTGAAAATACTGCTAAGGAAAAAAAGTAGAGTAATACTAGCAATTGTATCTTTGATAACAGTGCTATCGATCGGCTTTATCCAGGGAACAACCGAGCGGATTGCAGCACAGTCGGCAGAAAAAATCCCGACACAAATGCAAATGGTTACTTCGGCGGACTATCCTCCCTACGAGTTTAGAGATACCGCCTCTGGTAATGAAATTATTGGCTTTGATATAGATATTGCCAACTATATTGCCGATCGATTGGGGTTTGAGTTAGAGATCGTCGATACAGACTTTAACGGGATTATTCCTGCTTTGCAATCGGGTCGAGCTAACTTTGCGATGGCAGGCATGACCCCAACCGAAGAGCGCAAAAAGAACGTAGACTTTTCAGAAATTTACTACGAGGCTAAAAACACAATTGTTGCAAAAAAAGAAAGCAAACTAACTAAACCCGAAGATTTAGCAGGTAAAACGGTCGGCGTACAGCTTGGTTCTACTCAAGAAGAAGCAGCAAAAACCATGACCGAAGAAGTAGAAGGGATGCAAACTAAGTCCCTAAACAAAACCAGTGAAATCATTCAAGAGGTGAAAGCAGGTCGAGTTGATGCCGCCATTATTGAAGATACCATCGCCAAAGGCTTTGTGGCTGCTAACTCCGATTTAGAATTTAAGACAATTCCTAACACCGAAGAAGCTGGTTCTGCTATTGCCTTTCCTAAAGATTTTCCTTTCATTGATGATTTTAACCGCGTTATCCAAGAGATGAAAAAAAGCGGGAAACTAGAAAGCTTGATTAACAAGTGGTTTGGCGACGGAAAGGAAACGACGACACAAGCAGAAGAACCAGCCAACAATAGTATTTTATCGTTTGCTCGAATTGCACCAAGTATTCCGTTTATTTTAAAAGGTCTGGGAACGACGCTACTATTTACGGCTCTTTCGGCTTTATTTGGATTTATCTGGGGAACGATTCTCTCTTTATTCAAAATTTCTAACATTAAGCCTCTAACTTGGTTGGCTAACGCCTATACGTCTGTGTTTCGCGGTACGCCACTTTTATTACAAATCGCGCTCGTTTACTACGCTACCCCACAGCTAACTGGCTATGATATTCCCGCCCTGCTAGCAGGGGTGATTACATTTACCCTAAATTCAGGTGCTTATATTTCTGAGACGATTCGCGGTGGTATCCTTGCTGTAGATAAAGGACAGAGAGAAGCCGCGCTATCGCTGGGAGTTCCTTACAAACCAATGATGCTAGATATTATTCTGCCCCAGGCAATAAAAAATATCTTACCAGCACTGGTAAATGAAAGTATTGCTTTACTTAAAGACTCGGCTTTGGTATCTACTATTGGTGTTGCAGATCTATTGCGTCGCGCTCAGATTGTAGGAGCAGAAAAGTATATATATTTTGAACCGCTACTATTTGCTGGAGCGGTTTATTACGTGATGGTTATGTTCTTAACCTGGGGGGGGTATGCACTCGAACAAAGATTACAAAGAAGCAGTTAGAGTCGAAAATTTATCCAAATCCTTTGGCAATTTGCAAGTTCTTCATGAGATATCTACTAAAGTTGGCAAAGGAGAAGTGGTTGCTATCATCGGTCCTTCGGGTTCGGGAAAGTCAACATTTTTACGCTGCCTAAATTTATTAGAAACTCCAACATCTGGAAAGATTTATATTGAGGGAACGGATATTACGAAAGCTAAAACCGACATACTAAAATTGCGGCAAAAGGTGGGAATGGTATTTCAACATTTCAACTTGTTTCCCCACATGACAGTTTTAGAAAATGTAACTTATGCACCAATTAAAGTTAAAAATGTCATTGCAGAAAAGGCACGAGAAAAGGCAATAGAATTGCTAACACAGGTAGGGCTGCCAGAGAAGGCAGATACTTATCCAGCAAAGCTATCGGGAGGACAAAAACAGCGAGTGGCGATCGCCCGTGCCCTAGCAATGGAACCAGAGGTGATGTTGTTTGACGAACCTACTTCTGCTCTCGACCCAGAAACGGTTAAAGAAGTGCTTGAGGCAATGCAAAATTTAGCCAAAACTGGAATCACAATGGCAGTTGTAACTCATGAAATGGGCTTTGCGCGGGAAGTAGCTAATCGTATTTTATTTCTCGATAAAGGGCGACTGGCAGAGGATTCACCGCCTGACAAGTTTTTTACTAATCCAGAATGCGATCGCGCCTGTCAGTTTCTTGAAAAAATGCTTTAAATTTTAAGCGATAAGCCTTTAGCTGTTAGCTGTTTTGGTTTTCTGCCTCTATAAACATTTTTAAACTTTAAGTGATAAGCCTATCCGTTTTAACTTTTGGTTGACTTCTAAAACTTTGACTTTTACTATTTCTCCCACTTTGACAATTTCGTTGGGATCGGAGACAAAGCGATCGCTCATTTGTGAGATATGGATCAAACCATCTTGGTGTACGCCAACGTCTACAAACGCACCAAAATTAACCACATTAGTTACTACTCCCTCTAAGATCATACCTTCTGTAAGATCGCTAATTTCGTTAATGCCTTCAGAAAAGGTAGCGTATTGAAATTGCTCTCTGGGATCTCTGCCAGGTTTTGCCAGTTCGGCGATCGCATCCTGTAAAGTTGGCAGTCCCGTATTTTCGGTAACAAACTGCTTTAAATCTAAAGACTTGAGGCGATCGCTTACTTTAGTAATTTCAGCTAAGGGAACTTTTAATGCTGCCGCCATTTCTTTAACTACGCCATAACTTTCGGGATGTACTGCGGTATTGTCTAAAGGATTTTCCCCATCTCGTATTCGTAAAAAACCTGCTGCTTGTTCGTAAGTTTTCTTGCCTAGCTTGGCAACTTTCAGTAGTTGGCGACGATTTTTAAATGCACCACTTTCGTTACGATAGCTGACGATATTATTAGCGATCGCGTTACTAATTCCCGATACGTAGGTCAACAACTCAGAAGATGCGGTATTTAAATCTACTCCTACATAGTTAACGCAGCTTTCTACGGTTTCTTCCAGCTTTTGTTTGAGCAGCTTTTGGTTGACATCGTGCTGGTACTGTCCCACGCCAATTGATTTGGGATCGATTTTTACTAATTCGGCAAGTGGATCTTGCAATCTTCTACCGATACTAATTGCACCCCTGACAGTAAGATCTAGTTCGGGAAATTCCATTCTTGCCACATCACTAGCAGAGTAAATAGAAGCACCAGATTCATTGACGATTACTTTTATTGGTTTGGGATTAATTGTTTTTAAAACATCGCCGATAAAGCGATCGGTTTCTCTCGAAGCAGTACCGTTACCAATAGCAATTAGTTTAATTTGATATTTATTTATTAATTCCCGTGATATTTTTTCTGCTTCTTGCTTTTGTTTCTCTCCCGAATGAGGATAAATAGTTTTGTTCTCTATAAATTTGCCTGTATCCGATAGCACAGCAACTTTACAACCAGTGCGAAAACCAGGATCGATCGCCAGAGTTGGTTTCATTCCTGCAGGTGGTGCGAGCAATAAGTTACGTAGGTTAGCTTCAAAGGTTTGAATCGATTCGATGTCGGCATAATTTTGGCGATCGCTTCTTATTTCTCTAACTAGAGAGGGTTTGAGCAAACGGCTAAAAGCATCCTTTAGCATTACCCGATAGAAGTCTCTCACTTCGCTAACTTTAGTTTTGATTACCTGACGTTCTAAATAAGACATCACTTCTGACTCTTCAAAAGCAATATCGACATTTAACATCCCTTCTGCTTCACCGCGATATAGTGCCAAAATATTGTGAGGCGGAATCTTGCTAACGCTGTAGCGATAGTTGCGATACATTTCGTATTTGGTGCTGCCTTCAGGATAGTCGTCTTTAATGCTGGCAGTAAAAATGCCGTTTTTTAATAGATATTCCCGTAAATAAGCTCTGATTTTTGCCTTTTCTGCAACTAACTCTGCCAAAATATCTGCTGCACCGTTTAAGGCTTCTTCTGCTGTAGTTACACTTTGCTCTGGATTAAGATATTTCTCGGCTTCTTTAATTAAATTTGCTTTTGCACCAGACTCATTTACCGACTCAATCCACTCCGCTAAAGGCTCTAAACCTTTTTCTCTCGCCGCAGTAGCTTTAGTACGCCGTTTGGGTTTGTAGGGTAAATATAGATCTTCTAACTCGGTTTTGTTGAGACAGGCTTCAATTTTAGACTGTAGCTCTTTGGTTAGTTTATTCTGCGACGCGATCGCTTCAAGTATTGTTTCTTTACGTTTGTTTAATTCATCTAGATAGGTATAGCGTTCAAAGATATCTCTTAACTGAATTTCATCCAGCGAACCCGTTCTTTCTTTACGATAGCGAGCAATAAACGGTATCGTTCCGCCTTCCTGCCAAAGTTGTATAGCATTCTCAATATTAGTTAGAGGAATCGAAAATTCTTGGGCAATAATTGGTGCGATTTCGGTCATGTTATTTATTTTATCTGCGATCGCTTTTGTCTGAGGACAGGCTATCTTTAATCTAAAAAAATTTACTAGCTTAAATTAACTGTTTTTCTGGCTTCACATGACTACAGTTTATATGTATATTCATTGTGGTAGTTATTGAACTTACATAGGCGCGATTACATACACGCGATCGCTTTTAGCGAAAACTTATTATGACCATAGCATCTTTCAATCTCACAGACCTCGACGGTAGTAACGGCTTTGTAATTAACGGCATCAATCCTGACGACTATTCGGGCATCTCTGTAAGCGACGCAGGGGATATCAATGGTGACGGTATTAATGACATTATCATTGGGGCAGCTGAAGCTGGCGTTGCTGGAAAAAGCTATGTGGTGTTTGGCAGCACTAGTAGTTTTGAGCCTGGTTTAAACTTGTCGGCACTAGACGGCAGCAATGGCTTTGTCATTAACGGTATCGCTCCTGGCGATGTTTCGGGGTTTTCCGTCAGTAGTGCAGGAGATGTTAACAGCGATGGCATCGATGACATCATTATTGGAGCTTTTAATGCGAGTGCAAATGCAGGAGAAAGTTATGTGGTGTTTGGCAGTCAGAGTGGATTTAATTCTAGTTTGGACTTGTCAACACTAGACGGTAGCAATGGCTTTGTCATTAACGGCATCGATCCTAACGATTCTTTAGGATTTTCTGTAAGCGGTGCAGGAGATGTTAACGGTGATGGTATTGATGATGTCATTGTTGGGGCAGGTGGTGGCGATCCTAATGGCAGTAATAATGCTGGAGAAAGCTATGTAGTGTTTGGCAGTGAAAGTGAATTTGCTCCTAGTTTGGAGTTAGCAGCACTTGATGGTAGCAAAGGCTTTGTCATCAACGGCATCGATTCTAATGATAGTTTGGGTCGCTCTGTAAGTAGCGCGGGAGATGTTAATGGCGACGGCATTGATGACATTATTATTGGGGCTGTTGGTGGCGATCCTAATGACAATAATAATGCTGGAGAAAGCTATGTGGTGTTTGGCAGTGAAAGTGAATTTGCTCCTGGTTTAGACTTGTCGGCACTTGACGGTAGCAACGGCTTTGTAATTAACGGTATTAATGAGTATGACTCTCTAGGATACTCTGTAAGCAGCGCAGGAGATGTCAATGGCGACGGCATTAATGACATTATTATTGGAGCACAAGATGCCTCTCCCAATAACATTTATGGCGCAGGAGCAAGTTATGTAGTGTTTGGCAGGGAGAGCGGATTTGAGCCTAGTTTAGACTTAGCGGCACTCGACGGCAGTAATGGCTTTGTCATTAACGGTATTAATGAAGTCGATCGTTTGGGGCGTTCGGTAAGCAGTGCGGGGGATGTTAACGCCGATGGTATTGATGATGTTGTTATTGGGGCATTTCTCGCCAGATCCCAGGGCATTAGCAGTAATGGCAAAAGTTATGTATTATTTGGTAGCAGTAAAGGCTTCGAGTCAAGTTTGGACTTATCGACGCTCAACGGCAGCAATGGGTTCGTTATTAACGGCACTGATTCTTCCGATTTTTTAGGTATCTCAGTCAGTGGCGCAGGAGATGTCAATAACGATGGCACTGATGATCTAATTATTGGAGCATATGGCGGCGATCCTAATGGCAATGAAAATGCAGGAGAAAGCTATGTAGTGTTTGGCTTTGAAACCGAACCTGTTCGAGCAACTTTTGGCAATGACCTGCTTGTTGGAACACTTGATAACGATACGATTAACGGTTTGGCAGGTAATGATACCATCGATGGGGGTTCTGGTGACGACCAGATTGACGGACAGCAAGGCAACGACAATCTCACAGGCGGCAGCGGACAAGATCGCTTTGTCATTACCGCAGGAGAAGGCACTGACATTATTACCGATTTTGGTGGTGTAGGTAAAGGAATCAACCCGCCTCAAAAAGTTATCGATCGAGTTGATACCATTCAGTTTTCTGGTGAAGGACTAACTGTTGAGAACCTCATTCTTACTCAGAATAAACAAGCTCTCGAACTTACTTTTGAAGGAGTAAAAGATACCAAGCTTATTTTGTCTGACTTTGACCTTGAAAACCTAGATAATCTTCCTTCTGGTCTAGGTAATATTCTTTTTGATGGTCACCAGCAAATCCAAGATAGTTTTGATGTCTTTAATGCTAAACAACTTCGCAATAGAATTTTTAAACGCAATACGGTTACTTTTCTTAACAACCGAGATAATACAATTCAGGGTTTTGAAAACTCCGATGATGTTATTAACGGTCAAGGTGGAAAAGATATATTACTTGGTCTTTCTGGAAATGATGTACTGCGGGGTAATGACGGCGATGATGTGCTACTCGATGGCGATGTTGGAAACGACATACTCGATGGTGGTGCGGGTAGTGACGGCTTGTTTGGCAGTATTGGTGCCGACCGATTTGTGCTGAGAGAAGAAGAAGGAACAGACACGGTTTTTGATTTTCAAGATGGTAAAGATTCCCTGGTTTTAGCCGATGATTTGGAATACGAACAACTTAAAGTTAGTACGAGCAATGGTAATACTGTAATTGAAGTTGCAGATACTGGAGAACAGCTAGTTTCTTTAGTTGGGGTGAATGCTAACGATATTGCGTTTGATGATTTCTCTACCTTGGCTTAGGTTTAATGATATTTTGGCGATCGCGCTACAGCAAACAATCTTGTCAGTACGCAAAATATTTGAAAAGTCGCCTAGACAAAAAATTGGCTTTGAGATATTCTTTTTTTAAGACCGATCGGTCTTAAAAATGATGTCATCAATTATAGCAGTGGACAGAAGAATTAAGATACCTCGAATTACGGCTCGACTGAGCTTCGCCGAACGTCTGGAAGCTCTATAAGTTAAGCATCTTAGTTTTGATTTTTGATTTTTGTTATATGTCTAAAGCTGAGGCAACTAAAAGTAGAATTGTGCGACAGGCGGCGGAATTGTTTAACCAAAAAGGTTATGCAGGTTCGTCTATTGCCGATATCATGCAGGCGACTGGCTTAAAAAAAGGAGGAATTTACAATCATTTTTCTAGTAAAGAGGATTTAGCTTTGGAAGCTTTTAATTATGCTTACAGTCTAATGAGTCAAAAAATCTGGCAGGCAGTAAGAACTAAAACTAACGCTGTAGAAAGATTGCAGGCGATGGTATCTAGCTATTTAGATTATATTGACTGTCCGCCGATCGCAGGAGGATGTCCGATCCTAAATACGGCAATAGAAACCGACGATACTGACTCTCCATTGCGCGATCGCGCCTTACAAGCTTTAAACTCTTGGCGCAGCTTAATCGTCAATATTGTCGTTAAAGGAATCAAAAAAGGCGAAGTGCGATCGCATATCGAACCCGATGTAGTGGCTACGGTAATCATTTCTACCTTAGAAGGAGCAATTATGATGAGTAAACTAGAGCGAGATGGCATTCACTTAGAAAGAGCCATTTGTCATTTACAGGTTTATCTTCAACAAAATCTCTAACAGCATATTTTTTTATCAACAAAAAGACCGATCGGTCTTTGAAAATAAATGTCACTATCTCAAACTATGACTAAGACCTTAGAAATAGAACTAGCTCTACCCATTCAGACTTACGATATCGACTTTGCAGGAATTGTCAGCAATATCGTTTACATTCGCTGGTTAGAAGACTTACGACTTAAAATACTGGAAACTTATTTACCTTTAGACAAACTGCTAAGGCAAGGTTACTGTCCGATTATTACTTCAACTCAAATTGAGTATAAACAGTCTTTACGATTAGGCGATCGCCCAATAGCCAGGATGTGGATGTCAAAATTAAGTCGCGTTCGCTGTACTCTTCAAGCCGAAATTTATTTAGAAGAAAGGTTGGTAGTAACTGCGACACAGACTGGCTTTTTCAAAGATCTTAATACTATGCGTCCCTTAGCAGTTCCAGAACCACTGAGAAACGCCTATACAGGAAATTAAAACCCCGAAAAATTATCAAACTTTAGCTTTTAGTTATTCCTGATTTTCTGTTCCCTGTTCCCTAAAATTATCATGCTGCAATTTTACTATCATCCCCTATCACCTCTAGCTCGTCGCGTCTGGATTGCTTTGTTAGAAAAAGAAATTCCCTTTGAACCCGTTGTTGTCAATCTCAAAGACGGAGAACAGTTCAAACCAGAATTTCTGCAATTAAACCCTTTTCACCACGTACCCGTAATTGTCGATAATAATTTTCGCGTCTTAGAATCGTTAGCAATTTTAGATTATCTCGAACATAAATATCCCGAACCTGCATTATTACCAAAAAACACGCAAAGATTAGCCATAGTGCGTATGGTAGAAATGGTAACGACTAACGAACTAGGTTCTCAGGTAATTCCCCTGATTGTAGAAAAGCCAGATTCGCCTAAGCTAAAACGGGCAAAGCGCAAGCTAGAGCGAGTATTGAATTTATTTGCCGAACTATTAGCAGATGAGCCTTATTTTGGTGGCAATCGCCTGTCTTTAGGAGATATAGTAGCGGCAAATGGCGTAATTCTAATTTCTAAACTGGGTTACGAATTAGATACAACTCCCCGAATCAAAGCTTGGTGCGATCGCCTGATGCAAAGACAAGTTTGGCAGAAAACACAGCCTAACGCCGAACAAATAGAAATATTCAAACAAACGGTAACTAATTTAGTGCGGAATACATGATATAAATTCCTTTAAGACATTTAAAAGCGAGCTTAAAGTTACTTTATATTTAATTGCGTCAATGACTGCTACTTCTACTAACTTAAAATCGAGCGACTCTCAGTCACAAGCAGCTAAATTTTCTCCACGAGCGCGACTGGCATCTCGTCTGGTAAACGGTATTTTAGCAATTAAACCTCTGGCTAACTTTGCTAAAAATCGAGCCAGAAATATGATGATAGAACGGGCAGAGACTATTGGCGTACCCTGGCGAGATAATGTAAGGCAATTAAGCAATCGCAATTGGGATGCAGATTTTAAGGCGGTAGCGAATCCCCAACTTGATTATCCTGACTATTACACTACTTCTTTTCATGCCTACGAACGAGGCAATCTTAATTGGGAAGCAGCATGGGAAGTAGAATCTGCGGCTCTGGCAGTTCATGCCAAAATTTGGTCAGAGGGAGATGTTCGAGGCGATTTAATGCTACGTCAGAGCTATCACGATTTGGTGCGACAGCAGTTAGAAATAGAACCTAAAGCAATTCTCGATTTTGGCTGTAGCGTAGGACTGAGTTCTTTTGCTCTCCAAGAAGTCTTTCCCCAAGCCAAAGTTACGGGAGTAGATCTTTCACCATATTTTTTAGCAGTGGCTAAGTATCGATCGCAACAAACAGGACAAAATATTAGCTGGCTTCATGCAGCAGCAGAGTCTACAGGTTTACCTGATGCTTCCTTCGATTTGGTTTCTGCTTGTTTAATGTTTCACGAACTACCTCAAAGCGCAGCTAAAGCTATCATTAGTGAAGCAAGGCGTTTGTTGCGTTCGGGTGGATATCTAACAATTATGGATATGAACCCCAGTTCGCCAATCTATCAAGCGATGCCGCCTTATATTTTGACTTTGCTCAAAAGCACCGAACCCTATCTAGACCAATACTTTGCTTTAGATCTAGAACGAGCGATCGCTGAAGAAAGTTTTACTACACTTACTATAACCACTAATAGTCCTCGTCATCGAACTATAGTAGCGCGAAAGCTTTAATTTATATTTAGGTAAGTACTATTGCTGTTGCCGATCGCTGCGCTTAAAATGGAATATGAAATAAAACACGAAGCCGTACTAAAAAGCCATTTTAAAAAATAACAAAATATTTTTGTTTTTTTGAAGTTATCAAATTTGTTTTTATGCCAGACGATCTCAGCAACCATACACAAAAATTAGGTGAGTTACTCGTTGAAGCTGGATTGATTTCTAGCTCTCAGGTTAAACGTGCTTTACAAGAGCAGCAAGCCAACCCCGATTTGCTTTTAGGTGAAATACTAGCGTTACATGGCTGGATCAAACGCGAAACAGTTGATTTTTTTGCTATTGATTGGCGAAAGTTACCCAATGAGGGAACCAAACATAAATTGGGATACTATTTGCGTAGAGCAGCATTATTACAAGAAGGTGACGTTAAAGCAATTTTAGAAGAGCAAAAGCAAACGGGGGTGCGTTTTGGAACGATTGCAGTATTTCAGGGACATCTCAAGCTTACTACTTTAGACTTTTTTTTAATGCGGTTGTTTCCCGAAACAGCAGGAGTTAGTCCGTTTATAAACATGCACGGTTCGGTGAAACGGTTTGGAACTAAACCTAGTTCGATTGAGTGGTATCGACAAGAGGAGTAGCAATTAAACTGCATCTATTATAGTGTTTTGTTTAATTTTAGACACTATTAATAGAACGGCAAGGAATTTTAACTTCATCAACAGGATTTCCGTCAATGGTAGTACCTGCTGGATTTTCTACTCCAACTGATACTGCACCCATAGGCGTACCTGTTGGCATGGAATTTGTCGGTAGACCTTGGAGCGAACCGACGTTAATCAAATTAGCATATGCTTTCGAGCAAGCAAGTCAGCTGAGACAACCACCGCGAAGTACTCCACTACTAAAAACAAAATAAAACAATAAGTTTGGGATCATTTAGTGATTTTGTGGAAGTCAATGAATACTAATTACACCATGAAGGAAGATTCGTAAGTCTTGCTACCTTTGGTATTAAGTTCTCATGATAAATTTAGCTCAATTATCGTAGAAGCGTAGAATCGGAAGCATTATTTATGGAGCGCACATTTGTTGGCAATCTTAAATCCTTATGGCGTTATCCAGTTAAATCTATGCAGGGAGAAGAGTTAGACTCGTCAGATATTGCAACACAGGGGTTATTAGGCGATCGCGCTTATGCTTTATGGGATGAAAAAACCAGCCGAATTGCCAGTGCTAAAAATCCCAAGCAATGGTCATCTCTACTTAAGTGTCACGCAACTTTAGAGCAAACTCCTCAGTTCGACCGACCTACGCCTTCAGTCCGTATTTCTCTACCCAACGGTTCTACTGTTACCAGCGAACAAGCCGAGATCGATACCATACTATCTCAATGGATTGAGCGAAAGGTGCAATTTCTGGCTACCGTTCCTGAAACTCCCAGTCTCGACCAATACTGGCCCGATGTAGAAGGTACTGCTCACCAAGATACCTTGACTCAATTATTTATGCCCCCAGGAACTTTCTTCGATTCCTGTCCGATTCACGCTATCACCACAGCTACTCTCGATCGCTTACAAGAACTTTATCCTGCTGGTAAGTTCGAGCGCTGTCGCTTTCGTCCTAACCTTCTCATCGATACTCAATCAAAGCAAGCAGAATTTGTCGAGAATAATTGGGTTGGGCAAATTCTCACCATTGGAGATTCAGTTAGTCTAAAAATTGATACACTCTGCCCTCGATGTGTTGTGACTACGCTAGCACAAGCCGAGCTACCACAAGATTTGAATATTTTGAGAACGGCTGCTCAGCACAACAATGTTAATGCAGGAATTCGACTGTCGGTCATACAAGGAGGAACTATTTGCCAAGGTGATTCCGTATGGATAGAGACGTGTAAAGATTAAAAAAAATTTTGCTCTTATTTAGCGATAAATTACGGTGAACTAATTCTCCTGCATCTTTCATCCTTTTAATTCTTTGAGAGGAAATGAGAGTTAGAATAAGATTAAGTAACCTCATTTTATTGCTCATAAGCAAGGAGGAAGCTATGAAAACTAAAAATGATTCTAATTCCAATATTCCTCACTACGATCCGCATATTGTCCCATCAGAATCAGTAGCCAGGGCGAAGAGAGAAGGCAAACATTTCGGTCACGTTAACCATGACGATCCTGCCGATAAAGAACATCTCCACAACCGAGATGGCTACACTATCGACCAAGAAGGGCTCATTAATAACTATGCAGTTGAAACAGAAGCTTATATCAACAAATCTGGGGATTTAAGAGAAAAAGAGCTCGAACTTAAGGCTAAACGTCGTCGTGAACTCCAAGAGTTGTCGGAAGATGAAGAAGGTAAATTAACAATGGAACACGACTGGCGACACAAAGGACCTGGATTAATTTAGTAATTTGGTGATAGTACGGCAGCAATAATCTACCATGACGAGATTGCTCCTAATTATTACATTCTAATTTTTCTTTTAATCTCGTATATCTGAGTGGTTGCTTAACCTGTTTCACTGCTATAGCGATCGCCTTTTCCAAACTAACTATCAACATTTAAAAAATGACAGCCCAGAGAAAGATTCTGAGGGTAAGAGGATATCTGAAAAGTCTCAATAGCTACTTTAGCAGAGCTGTAAAAGAGTACGTGCTGGTAACTCTATTTTAGTCCTCGGTGAAACGGAACGGGTACGAATGAATTTGCTCAGAATCTCTATGACGAGTTGTTTGGTGAATATCGTTGTGCGATCGCCACCTATAAGGGTTCTCTTAAGAAATTCTTTATCGCGAGCGCCATGCAGTTAGACTGTCCCACCGAAAGCGACGAAGGTAAACCCATGACCGTCGATGCTCTTAAGGAAGAAATTTTGATTAACTCCAGTGAGGATACAATAGCACTAAATATGCCACTTAAACAATTAAGAGGTGTACGAGGTATGAGAAAGAGGTGGGAACCCGGAGTTTGATTGCAGACAAAAAAGCAGTGAATTGAACTAATAGTAGGAGTCTATTCTTGTTTGGGAGAATGATTGAGGTGGGAAAGCATTTTAGTAGGTCCAAGGTCATTTAGCTCATAACCATCGGGATAGCTTCTCAACTTACTGTCAGTAAAAAAATCAGGTTTTCTTCTCGGCAAAAGCCATCTGGAGACATGACCGCGTAACTTAAGGCTATTTTCTACTAAGTTACGTACAGCAACTGGAGGATTAGAGTAACCAAAAGCGGCAAGCGTTAAGTCATCAAACATCCCATGAACACATGGTCTAAAAAGAGGGCGACACCAAGCAGGAAACCAACTGAGAAATAAATTGATAGTTGATTCTCCAACACGACGATTGCTGTCAGAATAAATAAAGTGTTGCCGTTCGTAATCTTGATTATATTGAGCGAATCGCTCGTAGCTTGAGGGAATATCGCGGATGTGCATCTTCTTACCAATTGCTAGCCAAAAGTAAAAAATAGCTAGCTTTTCAGTTTCAGCAAATAATCGCCAGCCAAAACGCTCGTTCCAGCGAATTGGCTCGTAGATAAACGTAGAAAGAACGTAGAGAAAATCTTCATTACTAATTGGGTAATGCCCGTGAATGGCATTCATCCTACGAATAGACTCTCGACCACGATCGCTGTCGTAGCCCCATTTGAGAATTTCAGCTACTAGTAAGCCCGTATCATCGTAGCGTTTTTGGGTATGATGATGGAATTCGTTAGTTCGGTCGAGCAGTTGGGAGATGCTGGGAACGCAATAAGTTTTGAGCATGGCTAGTTCTAAAGAACGGGTGATATCCCAAGGGAATTCATAACCAGCTAATAAATGACAAATCTGGCAATGGTCGGTAACTGGGTCTAGCCGTTGAATCTGCTGTTGACGAGCGTAACGTAGGTCAAGCCAGGACATAGGACGATTGGTAAGTTAAGAATTAGTATCAACATTATGATAATGAACGGTGAGCCAAATAACTGACAAATCCCATTGACCAAACCCAAACTGGTAGAAAGTAACCTTACCTTTTTACCGCCGATGATGAGTATTACGCATTGCGCGATCGCAGCAGCAGGAACATCCCTAATACTTGGAACTGCCGAACCCCTACCTTTAGGACTAGCTATTATTCTAGAAAAGGTATCGGTGAAGCAGTTGCTTACAGCTGTAAGGGAAAAGGAATTTTGATTCATACCATTACTGAAGGCAATGGTATGCCATTAACTAACAAAACTACAGCAGCGCAGAGCCGAATAGCTCAAGTCGCGCCGCAGAAGCGACGCTTGCTTGCTTCGCAAGCTGCGGTAGCGAAAGAGAGCAAATATTGTCTTTGCTAGATGGAATTAAAATACAGACAGGCAAACTAGGTCGCTCCAGACGAAGATTCTCAATATTAGCTGCTGATAAGGGTTATGAGAGCCACGAAAAGTGATTGTAATTAAGAAAAAGAGGTATTAGACCTCAGTTCCCCAAATGAATTTATAAATCTAAAAAGCATCGGGGAAGACCGATTAAAAATGATACACCACGTTTTCAACAGAAAAGATGTGTTTCTTGGTTTCAAAGAAAGTATAGACGCTTATACGTTAAAAACTGACTAATTTCAAAGCCTCCTGATTGGATCTCGATGAGAAATATCTAGAAAGGGACACTGTTCTAAAGGAAAATCCAATAAATGAAGCTGAAATTCTTCAGATAGAGCTTCAAATACTTTGATTCCCCTAATACTATTGCCTCTATGGTCGATTAATGGCGAGTAAACCGCAATACCAGCGCGGTCAGGAATTACAGCAATTATTCCTCCTGAAACTCCACTTTTGGCGGGAATTCCTACTTTATAAGCCCATTCTCCCGCATAGTTATACATCCCACAGGTATACATCACGCTCAAAATATCCCTAACGTAACAAGGCTCGATCGCTTTGTCTTGATTTATGGGATTAATGCCTCGATTTGCTAAAGTTGCAGCCATTACTGCCAAATCGTGACAGTTTACTACTATCGAACACTGTTGGAAATAGAGGTCGAGAATTTCTTCGATATTACGATCGATAATGCCAAAATTAAGCAGTAAATTAGCCAGAGCGCGATTGCGATGTCCAGTAGCTCTTTCTGACATGAATACAGGAGCATCTATATAAACATCATGACCGATGTAGCGACGAAACATATCTAGCATTCGATTCAGCTTATCGGTGGGGTTTGAGCCTTTAATCAAACCAGCAGTAGCGATTGCTCCAGCGTTGACCATTGGATTATCTGGACGCTTGGAGTTTTCATCTAAGCGAATTACCGAATTAAAAGGATCGCCAGTAGGCTCTACGCCAATTTTTTCTAGCAGAATTTGACGACCGCAATCTTCTAGTGCCATGCCAAAGACAAAAACCTTAGATATAGATTGAATGGTAAAATTTTCCGAGATGTCTCCGACTTCAAAGACTTCTCCTTCTTTAGTAATGATAGATATGGCAAACCAGTTAGGATTGACTTTAGTAAGTTCGGGAATGTAGCTAGCCAAAGAACCCGAATCGAGTGAGCGATATTCTTCGTAAAGATATTGAATGAATTCTGGAAGGTCGGGCATATTGTGTTTTTAAAAACTGCTACACTCTGATGGTCGAACGTGTATTCTAGCTTGAAGTAACCGCCAAAAAATTAAGCTCAAACATCAACCACAACATTACTATGTCTGCATCACAACCGCCCACTCTAACTCTAGATAAAGCTTTAAAAATTGTAAAGTCATACGATTGCGCCCAAGTAACAAATACATCTTCGTCAATAGAACCAGAGTTACTCCGCCATAGCTTGTTATTGGTAACGAGTTTATCGTCATCACAAAATTTAGGGATTTGCGCCGATAATTCTCAGTAAGGCTTTGCAGCTTTAGCTAGTTATTTAGAGGCTTTAGGTTATCAACATGCGCGTGGAATAAGCTCGGGGAACCAGAGCATTTCCGCGCATCAAAGTAATTTGGTGCAAGAGAACGTTTCCATTAGTTTGTCACCAGTTTATTTGAAATTTAGTACTCACAAAATGTCTTATTACTCAAAACAATATACAGGGAAATATCGAGGCGTTATTGTTTCTTGTTCTAGTGAAAATGACCTGATTGCAGGAACATACGGCCACTTTCCTCTGGATCTATTTCTGAAAAGTTAATGACTAATGACTAAATTTAAAGCTTCTTGATAAGCGTTTGATAGATGTTCCCAATAAGCGCGTAGCGAAGCCATACTCAGAGGGTTTATCGCCCTACCTAAACCAACTCTCTAAAGTGAGACTTGCCTTAGCTGACGTTTCGTCAGCAGGCTTCCTCACTAAAAATCAATAAACTGACTGCTACCAGTTTCGGGAGATATATGCAGATAACGCTCGGTAGTAGTCACGCTGACATGAGCCAAACTCTGCTGTAGAAACCGCAAATTACAACCAGCTTCTAAACTATGGCTAGTGTGGAAATGGCGCAACCAATGGGATGAAGTTTTTTTCATCGACCTGCGCTCTTTTGAGCATTCAATGGACTACCGAGCGGTGCTTCTTATACTAAATCCGATTACCAAAGTACGTGTAAAATAGAGAGAAATAACAAAAAAATGTTAAATGCCAAAAACAGCTTATTTAGCCAAGCATTTTAGTTCGAGTGAGCTTAAAAAAAAATATCTTAAAAGTAAAGACTCCGTAGAAGCTAGAAGATGGCATCTGCTGTGGAAAATATCTTTGGGATGGACAATAAAAAATAGCGCGCTCGCTGTGGGATGTTCTTATTCTTATGGTCAAAAGATTCTTAGTCGATATAACCTTTATGGAGAAGAAGGGGTCAAGAATTGCAAAAATCAAACCAGCAATCATGCTAGAGGAAAAAAAAGGTTATTATCGCAACGACAGTTAGAAAAACTAACAAGAGCGATCGAGAATAAGCCGCCAGATGGAGGAATCTGGACAGGAACGAAAGTGGCTCGCTGGATTGAAACAGAAACGGGAAAAGAAAAAGTCTGGAATCAGCGAGGTTGGGACTATCTAAAAAAGTGCGGTTACTCCTGGCAGAGTCCAAGACCAACACATAAAAAAGCGGATAAATTGGAGCAGGAAATATTCAAAGCTAACCTCCCATTGAAAGTTGAAAAACTAGAACAAGAAAATCCAGGCGTACAAATAGATCTATGGTTTTTTGATGAGCATAGAATAGGATTAAAACCAATACTCAAAAAGGTTTGGTCAAAAATTGGTAATCGACCCGAAGCGGTCGTACAACATCGCTACGAATGGTTGTATGTTTATGGATTTGTGAAACCGAAAACTGGGGAAACCTTGTGGTACTTAATTCCAAGAGTTAATACAAATTGGCTTAATTTGGTCGATCGACAATTTGCGATTGATGCTGGAGTTAGTAATCAAAAAAAATTATCTTGGTAGAAGATAATGCGGGTTGGCATCGAAGTAAAACAGCCATAATTCCTTCAGGAATAGAAATTGAATTTTTACCTCCCTATTCTCCCGAATTACAACCTGCCGAAAGACTTTGGCAGTTGATAGATGAGCCATTGGTAAATCAATATTTTGAAACTATTAATGAGATTGAAAATATTTTATTAGAGCGTTGCTGTCTAGTCAGTGAAATGAAAGATGAAGTTCATAAGTTGACCAATTATCATTGGCTTAAAAACACCACATGTTTACATACTTTTTAAATCGGATTTAGTATAAGGGAGAGCGCGGACCAGAAGTTTCATACTCTAAATCGATTTCTTTAGCTAACTTTAAAGCATCGGAGTTTAAGTAAATAAAGGCATTATAAGTAGGCTCAAATTTATCAATTCTCTTCAAGAATGATGCGGTCAATTCTTCTGATTAAGCTCCCGAACATAGCTATCTGGTCGATCGATTATCACTTCGGCAATCTCTATGGCTCTTTCTAGCTGTTCTACCGATAGCTGTTTGTAAGCTGCACCCTGTTTGCGGTCTATTGCTTCGTACCAACAGCAATTGAAAAATTATCGAGAATTATTCTGGCAAAACAATAATTAAATCTTACGGGAAACTCGCGTTGCTTCGCCTGTGCTGGTAATTCTTCATTTACCAACCAGAGATATTTGGCACGAAGCTGTTCAATATCCAATATTTTATGTTTGATGTATTATTAATTTCTAGTGTAAGTGCTTTCGAGTTGTCGGGATAGAGACTTATATCTATGGGCATTTTGAGTAGAGGCGATCGCGAGGAACGGGATTTATTGTATCGTAGTGGGCGCGATCGCTCTGCATCAACCAGCAAAATATCTAAGTATCGTTCCCAGTGTGGATGCAGAGGTGACAAATTTTTTTCTATATTTTAGAGGTAACAGAACTTCAGATCGAAACACTATGTTGACTACTGCAAAGAGAGTAATACACTTAAGCGCAGTTGCTTTAGGAATCATAGTTGTCAATTTTTCTACACTACCAAGCAACGCTCAAAGCAGAACTGCCGATAGCTTTAATTTTGACGATCTTAGTGCTGGAGGTAAAGGCAGTTGGAATTTTAAGAGCGAGGATGAAGCAGTTTCGATTCGGGATGATCTTAAAGAACTTAGAGAATACGACATCTCAGGAGTAGAATATTTTGACGTAAGAGCGATTCAAAGAAGAAACTGGAGAAATCGACGCGGGGCAAATCAGGGCGATCGCTATTATTATATAGAAAACAGAATTTTTCCCTATTATTCTATAAGAGATAGAATTTATTATTAATTAATTATTAGACTGGAACGAATAGGTATCGCTCCAGCCAAAATTATTATTAGCAAGAAGCTAGTTTCTCTTTGACGGACTGATAAATATTTTTATCTTCCTGTTTTTTCCGTTTGAGTTGTTCTTTAAAAAGTTCTACTTGACGCATACTAGGATGCTGTCGATAAATATCTATTAGCCAATCTACACAAGCTAATCTAGCTTTATACTTGGTTAAATCTGTCATTATTCCCTCCTTTATGTGGAAATATTTCAAACCTGAAGCGGTCTTGTTGGAAGTTCAGTTGTCTCCGTTGGCAAAGTAAGCATAAGTGCCGATAGTAGCAGCTAAAAGCCAGCCCAAAACTAAAACACTAATTAAAAGAGTTGTCATGATGTTTCTCCTCAGTAAAATACTGAATTTGAGTTACATACACAACCTAACAATTTTGTCTAGCAATTTTAGTGTTTTTTAATAAACCTCGGATATTGTCACAGAGAGCAATAGAATTCTCATGCTGGTAAAGAACTAGAGAGTGTGCCTAATAACAGTGGGATCGCCAACCTTTAGTAGTTTCGCAATATAGATAGTTTGCACTACAACACAATTGTTATGAGAAACTAATTATGCTCGACGGTCTTTATGAGTCATTTGCTAGATCTTGGGGCTATGGCAGATTGGAAGTAGTTAACCTGTTTGCTAGCTCGCACTCCTCACCCGTCGTTACTCAAACAGGTAGCAAAACCAATCGGTAGGGATAACGAGCGATTATCGCTTCGGCAATCTTTATTGCTTTTTGTAACTTGCTTTTGCTTAAGAAAAATTTGCCGTGTATTCCGCTCGCTTGTACTCGATCTAATATTTGTTTATTCAAAGCAAATCTAAGAGGAAGTTTTAGCAATGGACTACTCTCAAGCACTCAAATGTGCAATTCTTTCCCAAGAAGTTTATGAAGACTTCTCAGGGCTTCGATTTAGTGGATTTCCTGGCGTTACGCCAGAGCTTATCGATTTGGAAAATACGGGGACTCAATGCGCTATTTTTTCCGATGCTGGGACTTCCATCTATATTGTTTTTCGGGGTAGCGAAAACCGCATTGATTGGGACACTAATTTCAATTTAAAGCAAGAAGTCGTTAAATTTCAACAGGACGTGCTGCAAGAAAAAGTTGTTGGCGAGCGCGAGCAAGTTTATCCTTATGAAGAAGAAAGTTCTTCTGGTGCTAAAATGCACGGGGGATTTGCTTCTGCCTATATGTCAGTGCGAGAGCAAATTCATAATTATTTGAAGAATCATGCTGCCTCAAGTTTAACCATTACAGGTCACAGTTTGGGTGGAGCTTTAGCAACTCTGTGTGGTGTTGACGTTCAATACAATTTCTCAAATCAAGTCAAAAATATCGACATTTACACTTTTGGCACTCCTAGAGTTGGCAATAATGGTTTCAGAGAATCTTTTAACCGTCGCGTTCCCAATAGCTATCGTTTTGTCTATGGAATGGATATCGTGCCAGCATTACCAAGACCTTGGCAAGGATACCGTCATGTGGATACTGAATACCGACTTGGTTCTCGTTTCAGCCTAAACTTTTTCTCTCAACGCTTTAAAGATCATAGGATTGTCAATTATATCGCTGCGTTAAAGAAACTAATAGTACAGGGCAGTTGATTGAGAGGGATATAGGAGTAAAATTTACGAATCGTTGCTATCTATCTAGTTGCTCGGCATTTGCTTCTACGTATTGCTGAAGTTCGTTAGCCAAGGCAAAGACAAGATTTGACTGGTTTCGGTTTTGAGCATAGGAAACCTCGCCGTTTCCTCGCCATGTTCCACTCCGCTGTTGAGAATGAGAATATTCGTTTTCCACAATTGATAACAGATTAGATTAGTATCGTAACTGGAGCGATCGCTGGTAGAAATTATTGTATCGCCCATACGCGCTCGGATATATTATTCAAACAGTGACARCTGTATTATCTTGGCTTTCTTTGAATTATTAAGATTAGACAGTGAAATACCCAACAAGCGAATATTTTTACCATCTAGTTCGACTATTTCTAGTAACTCTACTGCTTCAGTGATAATCACGTCTAAACTATTAATACACTTCTCAAAAATGCGCGAGCGCCTAATTTGTTGATAAGCTGAAAACTTTACCTTTAAAGTCAGCGTTCTACCTGAAGCTTGATGTCTGTCAATACGTTTTTTGAGTGTCTGGGCGATTTGTTCGAGTTTGATAATTATTGTTTCTTTATCTTTTAAGTTCTCGGCAAAGGAATTCTCTGCACCAATTGATTTACGAATACGATTCGCTTCAACTGTTCGATTATCTTTTGCTCTGGCAATGTTGTAATAATAATTACCTACCTTACCAAAGGATTTGACTAAAAAAGAGCGATCGCGTTTCTTCAGATCTAGTCCAGTTTGAATACCCAGACGACGCATCTTCGCAGCAGTAACCTTACCGATGCCGTGAAATTTTTCTATGGGTAGAGATTCTACAAATGCTTCGGCTTCTTCTGGAAAGATGACAGTCATACCGTTGGGCTTGTTCATTCCTGATGCTATTTTGGCAAGAAACTTATTAACCGAAACGCCAGCCGAAGCAGTGAGATTGGTTTCAATTAATATCTCATCGCGGATATGTCGGGCAACTGTAGAAGCATAGGGTAATCCTTGTTTATTTTCAGTAACGTCGAGATAAGCTTCATCTAGTGCTACTGGTTCGACGATATCGGTGTAACGTCTAAAAACATCATGGATTTGTGCCGATATTGCTCGATACACTTCAACAAGCTGATTAGAGATGCGCGTGAACCCCGCGCCTCTCTCACCTTCAAATCTAGGTTTGACAAAAATAAGATCTGGGCAAAGAGCGATCGCCTGTTTTGATGGCACAGCTGAATGAATTCCGTATTTTCTGGCTTCATAACTGGCTGCTCCCACTACACCACGCTGACGGGGAGAAGCACTCCTCTGCTAATGGTTTACCTCTGTATTCAGGATTATCCCTCTGCTCTACCGATGCGTAGAAAGCGTCCAATGTGAATGATTTTCTTGGTCTGATTCGCCATTAACTGAAAACTAAAAAGCCAATCATTAGTGTAGCCGTACTAACGAAGATTGCTCTATTTTAAATTTTTCCAAACGGTTGCCCCCATATTTTCCCTGTCTCTTTGTTACTCGACTGTTGTGATTTAGATTGGCGATCGCATCTTAGAAACCAGACTAATTGTCGCTCGACTTAACGGATTCTACTGCTCGATCGACCGATCGGCGTATGGCAAGTTATTGTAATAAGACTTAATATAACTTATAGATACTTTAAAAATAGTCTTATGGAACTGCATCAGATTGAAACTTATCTCGATAGTCAAGATCCTCAACATCGCATGAAAGCGATTGCCGAGTTGAGAAACTACGAACCTAATTTGGCTATTCCCTTACTGAAGAGAACCATCAACGATAAAGAATTTATTATTCGTTCTTTTGTCGCTACAGGTTTAGGACACAAACGTACAGATGAAGGCTTTGAGTTGTTATTGGATTTAATCGAGTACGACAGCGATTACAATGTCAGAGCTGAAGCCGCTAATTCTTTAGCCAAATATGGCGAAGATGCAATCCCCTATCTGGCGCAATTATTTCAACGAGACTCTAATTGGTTGGTACGGTTTAGTATCTTTGCAGCGATCGACAGCATACAATATCCAGAAACTATTTTAGAACTATCGATTCTAGGTCTTAGAGGAGACGATCCARTTGTCAGAGAAACAGTAGTAGCTAGTTTGGGACAATTAGCCGAAACACCACAAGAGTCGAAAGCTTTAGAACTTCTGCTCTCAGCAGCACAATCGCAGCAAGCCGTAATTCGCGCCCAAGYAGCAAAAGTTTTGAGAAATTTCAAAACTCCAAAAGCAGAAGTTGCTCTGGCAAATCTGCGACGGGATTCGGATTATCGAGTCGTCGCTGCAACTCTAGAAGGACTTATCTAAAGTCAAAGAAATCGAAACACTCACTTTGAGCTTTATGAAATAAGTAAAGTGTTTGCTAGCTATTGGTTCGGAAAAACAATCATGAAAGTTAAGTGGTCACAGCTATTTATCAAAACTATATTTTGGTTATCTGCGGAAATCTACCTTACGGTAATTGGGTTGGATAATCTAGCTGATTATGGCGAATTTGTCTTTCAAGATAAAACTYTCTCAACAATGGCTCAGACTTCYACCACACTCGGTTCTTTCAACTTAAATTGAGAAAGCTCTGTTGCCTGGTTGAAGAATTTGTCCGCTTGTCTGGTGTCTAAATCAAAATTTCATTTGATAGGTGTCAAGACATCCTATCTCAGTTGGGTCTGCTGTAGTTAACGAGTAGCTACTGCTGCCCCAAAAATGACTTTTACAGCAATATTCTGGGCGGTAAGTAGTTTCTGCTACAAAGTTACCGTAAATTCAAATTACAATTTTCAGTTTTAGTTAATGTTTYCTAATCTTCTTCAAGCAACAAAAGAATACTGGCACCAGCTAGATGAATTAGAAATCGCTTATCAGCAAGGTGAAATTYCTATCGAAGAAGTAGATGCCAGAGTAGCTGATTTGATGGCAGAACTAGCTGTTAAACGCCGCGCCGCTTTTAGCTATTTTTGGCAAGGCTGCCTGCATTGGATGACGACACAAAAAGACACTGTCATCGGTTTAGCTATCTTAGGGCTAATAGTTTATGCTTGGGTGCTGACCAGTACTAGCTTCTCAACTTTGACGCTCTCATAATTCTTTTCGTCTTTTAACAAGCTATGTTACAAATATCTAGTTTTAGCTTCAGGAGAGCCGTAGCCGTCTGTTCTTCAGTTGAGGGAGACGCGACGCGATCGACCTTCCACCGAGAATATCTGAATTGTAGGTCACAAAATAACTGCCACCATTGGTGTCGGCACTAGTGGTAAAAGTGACTAATTTCCTTACTTTTAAGGTCTTGGCAATTTTTGGGGGTAATAAAACTTCCAAACTTTGAGCATCGTTCCACTCAGTTACTCCACCCTGTCGAGCAACTGCTGTCCTAAATTACCAAAAGCGGAGTCTAGTTTTTTTGGCTCTTCATTGGCTACCAGACTGTAACTCAGTCTGGGTGTTATGATTTGAGACTAAACATGATTTGTGCAAATGATGAATTGTACAATTGTTGATTTGTGTAAATCAAAGCCTAAATAAGTTTACTCAAACTTACTTAAAAACCAAAACCAGGAATATTTGGAATATTATTCTGTCGGCGATTTTGGTTAGTTTGCTTAGACTCGTTACTTCCGTTCCCCAATATACCTTTAAATAAGTTTTCTACAACTTTTTCCGAGATGTCAACATTGACATTGGTATCCAAAGTAGTTTTAGATGAACTACTTTGTCTGACAGTACGGCTAGAACCCGAGCCACTAGAAGTACATGTTATTCTATTGTTTGCTTCATAAGTACATTGTTTGTTAGTTTCTGCTTTGACTGGTGAATTTACTAGACCGATACTAACTACAATTGTGGTGAGACTGGCTTTAGTAATTATCTGTTTTAATACGTTCATTTTTCAATTTCAATTTAATTGGATAGCTTTTTTTATGTTGTTTTTCAACATAATATGCAATTTATAAAAGTTCAAAATTTCAATCAAAATAAATTAATCTTTTTAAAGCGGTATAAAGAAACGATTTGGAGCATCTTACTTTTTGACATTTATATATTTTTTTGATGCCTTGTCAAATATTTACAAATCTTAAATAGGATACTTTCTTTTACAGTTAACCATAAAGATAAATTAAAATTTATGTAAGCTGCGCTATTTTTGCGCTTTTAGATTCTTCCATATTTCTTACAAATTTAGTAAATGTCTATACAAATACAAGCTTAAATTAACCGCTTATGTAATAAGATTACACAAAGCAAACTCACTTTCTTATTACTACTAACCCATATAATAACACTTGTAGCACTGTATATAACACAAGAATTTTTTTCGCTTTAGCAAAAAATGTCTGTAAAGTAAAATTGCTTCAAGCTGAAAAAATTTATTGCATATTTCTTTTTTTACTTACGTATAGAGATTTAACTTCAAACAAGTTTAGAACACTCATTTTAGTGTGTTATTCATTAAAGGAACAAACTTATGTACAGACTAATTATCGACAAAAGTTTAAAAATGAATCTGGCGCTCGATAGAATCATCACGCGACTCATATAAAGATACAGATTGTATTAAATATAAGTCAAATATAGTTTTCCAGCAGATGCGTGGGTGCATTTGCTCATTACAAGTACAAATTACAGATTTATCTTTTAATGCTCAAGCATATATTTAGCCTCGGTTTTATAAGTTCGTCTATCTTATTTAGTTCTCTTACAGGACAAGCCATAACTGTAGACGAAGTGCCTTCTCCTCGCCAAACAAGCGGTGGATGGGTTACGGATATGGCAGATATATTAAGTAGCGAGACTGAAAACAAGCTCGATCAATTAATTAGTCAACAAGAACGCACAGACGGAACGGAAATTGCGGTAGTGACTGTACCCGAAACTGCTCCTGCTGCCTCTCCTGAAGATTTTGCTACCGAACTTTTTAACTATTGGGGAATTGGTAAAGCTGAGTCTAATAATGGAGTTTTACTCTTGATTTCTTATGGTGAAAATCGCGTAGAAATTGAAACTGGCTATGGTATTGAAGCTATTTTACCCGATGAACGAGTGAGTAATATTATCGATACTAAAATTATTCCTCAATATAAACAAAATGATTTCGATCGCGGTACACTTGATGGCACTCAAGCTCTAGTAAAGGCTTTAGATTCTGAGGTTTTCAATGACAATAAATGGTATTGGAGCATATTTACAATAGTTGGGAGCGGGCTAACTTTAATTGTTGGAGGAATAGTTTGGCATCAAAAACGGCGTAATAAAATTTTTGTCAAACCCAATCAAAACATTAGTTTGCACCGTATTGACAATCAAGATGTTCATTGTGCCAAATGTCATCAACCGATGGTAAGAGTCAAAACTATTAGACTAACCAAAGCACAGCAAGTAGCACAAAAACTTGGTGGAGTAAGCTATAGGGGTTTTCAATGTCCTCGCTGTAGTCTAGATATACAAGCTTACTCCATAATTGCCTATTGTTCTGATTCTAACCGCTATGATACTTGTCCTAAATGTCAGGAGTTAACAGTAACTACCACTGGAGAAGTTTTGGAAGCAGCAACCCGCCATAGTCAAGGGAAATTTCTGTCTAAAAAACAGTGTCATTGCTGCAACTATCAAACAGAACAAGTTACGATGATTCCTCGCGTTTCTTCTTCTAACAAAAGAAACAGGAACAATACTAACATTTTTCTTGCCAATCAATTTTATGACAGTGGTTCTAGCGGCGGTGGTTTTGATGGTGGTGGAAGTTCTGGTAGTGGTTTTGGCGGTGGTTCTAGCGATGGCGGTGGTGCTGGAGGTAGTTGGTAAACGTGAGTTCGATAAACTTAAAAGATAGCAGGAGGCAAAGCAGGTAAGCTTTTATCCTCCAAATCAAGAGAAGGTTTGATTGGATGATAAGTATAAGCAATTAATCCACCAAGTAGATTGACCATAAAATTGGGAATACTTCTATGTCTTGTGTGCTGAACTTGGCAAATATTCTTTAACTGGTCGTTGACCGACTCAATAATGGCTCGCTTACGAAGTAAAATCCTGTCAAGGAGAGGGACTAAGCGATTATTCATATTGTTACGATAACGAGTAATAAGCTTCAACCCTCGAGCGTAAAGCTGCTCAAATAAGGCTTTAGAGATGTACCCTTTGTCGCCAAACAACTTACCAAAAATTGACCGAGTTAAATCAGAGCCAGGCTTACGCTCATCATCTGTTGATAACTTGAGTTTTTTGGCATAATTAGACCCGACATTCCGCAGGTAAATGAGGAGTAGATGGTATTTTTAAACCATGACATCATCTACTTCAGAAATCCAAGTACAAGATCTCAATCACTACGGCATTATCGCAGGAATAGTTGACCAAATTGGTTTAGTCGAACAAATCAACCAAATTATAGGAGTACATCATCAACAAATAGTGACTCCAGGTCAAGCAGTTAAGGCGATGATTATCAATGGTCTGGGAATGGTCAGTGCGCCCCTCTACTTGTTCGATAAATTCTTTGCAGGTAAAGCTACAGAACATTTACTGGGAACAGGAATCTATCCAGAACATTTAAACGATGATTGCTTGGGCAGAGTACTAGACAAACTGTTTGAAGCAGGTTTAACCCAAGTTTTCGTAACGGTGGCTCTAGCTGCGGCAAAAAACATGAATGTAGACAGAAAAAGTTTGCATCTCGATTCGAGTTCGTTTCATGTTGATGGCGAATATGCTGAATCTGATGAAGAGACTGAATCTACAGCAATCAAAATCCAATACGGCTATTCGAGAGATCATAGACCAGACTTAAAACAATTTATGGTCGATTTAATCTGTAGCGGAGATGGTGATGTGCCACTGTATTTGCGAGTAGCAGATGGGAATGAATCAGACCGTGCTATTTTTGCTCAAATTCTCCGAGAATTTCGCGCCTCATGGAATGTAGACGCGCTGTTTGTCGCTGATGCGGCTCTGTACAGCAAACAAAATTTACAACAAATGAAATCTTTGAGATGGTTGTCGAGAGTGCCAGCCWCCCTGAGTGATGCTCGACAACTGTTAAGTATTAATGACGAAGCTTTAGTCAGTAGCGCAGTAGAGGGATATGCCGTTGCTGAATGCTGTAGCAATTATGCTGGTATTCCACAGCGTTGGCTAGTCGTCGAAAGTCAAGCCAGACAAGAAGCTGCTCTCAAGCAATTGGAACAGCAGGTAGCCAAAAGCCTTGATTCGGCTCAAACTAAACTCAACCAATTATGCCGACAAAGATTTGCTCGGTCTTCCAGATGCACTCCAAGCAGCAAGAGATTTTGAACGCCAATTAAGATGGCATCAACTGGCTGATTTAGAGATAGTCGAACGTTCTGAATATAAACACTCTGGTAGACCCAGTAAATATCAAAAGCCAACCAACAGCTATTACCAGATTAAAGCTCGTCTCAGTTCTAATCAACTAGCGATCGCTACAGAAAAGCAACGTGCAGGAAGATTTATTTTGGCTACCAATGTTTTGGATGCCAAACTTATTAGTAATTCCGAGTTATTGGTTGAATATAAAGCACAACAATCGCCCGAACGTGGTTTTCGCTTTCTCAAAGATCCATTGTTTTTTACCAGTAGTGTTTTTCTTAAGTCTCACGTTGAACGGTTACGATTTGGAGAGAACTAATTTGCAGGAGGCTAATCTACTAGGGACTAACCTGCAAAATGCTGATTTAAGAGGAGCAAATTTATTCGGTGCGAAAATCCCTAATTTTGAAAAGCCATACTATGACGTTAGTGATGGGACTTATCCCAAGTTAAACGGTGCAGCTATGCTCGACGGAACAATTTATTCGGGTGAAGATCGCTAAAATGTTGGCTAGAGATATTTGTCCTCTCGATAAATTAAAACCAACTGGAATTATCTTGAGTAGATTTTTTATATTTAAATCCAAAGTCATCTTGCGCTTCTGTTTCTGTATTATGTAGCGATTTAACTTTTACTTTACTAGTAAAATTTTCTACTAATTCTTGTCCTAGCGTAGCTGCATAGTTAGCGTGATAGATGGTAAGTTCTAGATCGCTTTTGACTTTATTAGTTATGCTTTTTGAAAGCGATCGCGTTACTGGTTGTGCTGGTGGAAGTTGTTTTTGAGTAGCAATTCGCTCTTTAATAGTAAAACCATCTACACTTGTAAGGGTTTGATTTAAAAATGGACTGTTACTAAAGTAGCGATCGCTATTTATATTGAGGCAAAGAGAAATTGGGTAAGGACAAACTGCTGCTGCCAGCCATAGTTGCCAATCGTGTTGGCGTTCGCTTTGCCAGAAAAACACGCGATCGGGCTGCTTTTGTTGGTGGTTTAATTCTTCGATCGCGGCTAAAGTTACATCTGCTGTTAGTTTGGCTGGAGAAAGAATAGTTTGATATTTAGTAACTATAGGTTTTTTGCTGTTCTGATGATAATCTTCAATCGTCCAAACTTGGCGAACGTATTGATAGAGATTGGCAAAATCTTGTAGATGTTCGGTGTAGGTAGGAAAATCTAAATAAGATTGTGAAGCGTTAAGTTGAGTTACATAGCCAACAAAAATATAGAGAGGTCTGCCACGATTATCTTTAGTTGGTATTGATGTTCCAGCTAAATCCATGCTGCTAACTAAATCCCGTACCATACAGGTAACGCCGATCGCGCAATGAGTTTCATTTTTAAATAGCGACCAACGAGGATGAGCGGGTAAGTTTCTGGCTTTACGAGTGGTGGCAAAAATATATTTTGATGCCCAACTAATTTCTTTCTCGCCAAAGTCTTCGGGAATGGCGATAAAGCGAAAATCAAGATGATAGCTACGTCCGTATACAATTGCCGCCCACTTTCGTTCAGACATCTGCTGTCACCTCATTACCACTGAAAAATAGTGAAACTTGCTGTAATTCTTCTGCTAGTAATTTCATATTTTTTTCGACAGTAGTAAGTTGAGTTTCGCAATCTTGTAATTCTGCTGATTTGGATTTAATTTCTCGCTCTTTGAGTAATTGCCAGAGAGCATTAGTTTTTTTCATTTCCTCAACTGTTTGCCCCGCGCGATCGCGTTTTTCTTTTAGTTCGATGCCCCATTTTCTTAGCTGGGCATAAACGGCAAATACAATCGGCAAATGAACGTTTACAGGTACAATATCGCCACCGTGAGGATCGTCACTCAAGTCTTTACCCAGACTAACGGGACAAATCATTACCAGCCAACCCGAATTTGGTGTAAACAAAGCTTGAAATAATTTTTTGATGTCGGCAATAATCTCTTGTTTTTCACGATGCTGACAGAGATCGTATTTGGTAATGATAATAGCAATGGGAAAAGGACGATTGGAACTAGGAATTGTGTCGTGGCTGACGTATTGCTGAATAAATTGATTCATGCGATCGCTTTTTAGCTGACGGACTGTAGACAGGGTAAGCTTTTCTGTTAGGTGTTCTCCCGATACGCACAAAAACAAACATTGAGACTGGGTGAGATAATCGCTCAATTCTTTAACATCGACTTCTTCCGAGCGATCGCTCAATGCCAAACCCCTATAATCCAGCCATTCAAAACCAATTAAAGGACGAAAACCATAGCTAAAGTTAAATGAATACTTTTCCATCTCTGCCGCGTTGGGTGTGGGCCAGCGGTCTTCTCCCTCAACGGCAATCAATCGTTCCCATCGTTCGGTCAGGTCTAAATCCGTATCCATATCTTTTGCCGCCAGGGTAAAACCCTGTACTCCTGTCTGCATGACGGCGTACATCCCTAGTAAATAACTGGTTTTTCCCGCTCCCGTAGTTCCCAATAGGGCAATTTTAATATCTTCTATCATGCTAAATCGTTCCTTAAAACCAGCGATCTTCACTGTTACGAGTAGTTTTTATACCTGGAGTTGAAGCTATTGTAGATGTTGCGAACGCACTCCAGGGATCTCGAACAGAATGATAAAAATGAATTTTTGGTGTTTTTGTTTTTGGCAGTGGTTGGCACAAGTCTCGATCTAGCAGTTCGAGAAATTCTCGTACCGATTGCGATCGCTGTTCGATATTCATGACCATAGCTTTACTAATTGCTTGGGAAACATGGGGGCTAATCTGCGAATTGAGTTGACGAGCTTCTTTTAATTCTACTCCTGCCGCTCTTTCAACGGCAGAGATCGGAACGCTACCAGTAAGCAGATGATAGAGGGTTGCACCCAAAGCATAAACATCGGTAAAAGAACCATGCTGTAAAGCTCTACCATATTGTTCTAAAGGTGCGTATCCTGGTGTCACCATAGCAGTAAATTTTTTAAAATTGTGGCTGGTAAAGTCTCTTGCCGCACCAAAATCAATTAATACTACTCGCTCATCATCTGCCAGCATGATATTGCTGGGTTTAATATCGCGATGTAAAAATCTTGCCTGATGCAAAACTTCTAATGCTTGTCCGATCTTGGCAATATAATAAAGAGCCTCGGCTTCTTTTAACCTGCCACCGCGCTCTTTAAGCTTTTCTGTCAGGGTTTTGCCCTGTAGATACTCCATAACCATATAGGCAGTATTGTTCTCTTCAAAATAATGAAACACCTTAACAATGCCCGTATGGTTGAATTGACCTAAAGTTCGTCCCTCCTGCAAAAACTTTTGTTTGGCACTTCTGTAAGTAGTAAGATTCCATTTTCCCGCAGAAACTACCGAACTCCCTTCTCGCCAGCAACCTTCAGGAAAAAACTCTTTTATCGCTACAGGTCGATTTAGTCTGGTATCCGTTCCGCGATAGGTGATTCCAAAACCTCCTTGACCTAGTGGTTTAGTAATTTGATATTCGCCATCAGCCAAGCAAATACCGGGACCGAGAATACCATCAATCCTGGTAGAAGCGATCATAAACAGTAATTCTCCTACGATACTTTAGTTTATTTTATAAAGGTTTAATTTTATTGAAATAATCGCACTTAAAAGTAATAAAATCGATACGGCACTCGCAATTATATTCACTCTTTTTGACTGTTTTAATTGTATCAGTCGCTGTTATTAACTATAAAAACATTACCAATAATTTATAAACAATAAATAAAAAAGCTAAAAACTACATATCAAAATTTTATATCTTATGCAATTTTTATGAAACTTTTAAATTTTTGCTACAAATCAATAAAAAAAAGTCTAATTACTGTCTGCTGTCTTTTAACAATGTCTCTAGTTAATTTGAAAAATCAATTTTATCGATTACTTTGTTCTCTTTCCACTGCTTCAAATAAAGCTTGAAAATTACCTTCACCAAAACCCGTAGCTTGTTGTCTGCGTTCGATAAACTCTAGAAAAAAAGTCGGTCGCTCAAAAATTGGTTTGGTAAAGGTTTGCATCAATAGCGATCGCGGATGCTCGCGCTGCCAATCGATTAAAATTTCTGTCTGTTCGATTGCTTGCCATTCTCGCGCCGAAAGAGATAAGCGATCGCCTGATTTTTGTTCGATTTGCCGATAATAAGCCTTGGGAATTGCTAAAAAAGCTACCTCACGCGATCGCATATAGTTAACCGCATCAATTAGATTGTCACAGCGCAACGCCAAGTGCTGAATACCACTGCCACCATTAAAATCTAAAAATTCTTGAATTTGAGAACTAGCAGAAGTAGGTTCGTTGAGATTGAACTGCACTTTACCGCTAGCATCGGCTAAAGCCTCGCTATATAAACCAGAGCGATCGGTTTTAATCTTAAAACTCTGCCGAACCTGTAAACCAAACAAACTTTGATACCAGGCAGTTGCGGCTTTTAATTGTCCAGCAGCGACATTAAGAACTATATGATCGATGTCGATAATACCCGAACTGCTGTTACAGGCGATTTCGGTTTGTCGTTCTTTACCTATTGGTAAAAAGCTTATCGGCTCATCGCCACTAGTTTCAATCAAAGTATGTTCTAAAGAATCCCAACCAACAATCTTAGCTACTTTTACGTTTCCCCGTTCGGTTTTTTGAATTTGAGGAAATCGTAAAATTTTAACTCCAAGATCTCTGGCTTTATCAATTACCGCTTTTAAACTGTTAACTTTAAAAGCTATATCGGCGACACCAGAAGGATGCTTCTGAAGATAGCGAAAAACTGGACTGCGCGAATTTAATGGCGATGAGATTAATAAAAATACCGAATTACCAGCAATAACTTCAGTCTGAGTATAGTTATCGAGGCTTTTGGCGATCGCTTGAAAATCTAGATTACGAATAAACCAGTTGCTCGTTTCTGCTGCATTTCTGGTGTAAAAATGTACGTAAGCAATTTCCATAAAGCTGAGATTAATGTTACCGATCTTATTTACTTAGTAGCATAGATCGTCCCAAAGCGAATCAACCCCCGTTCGTAACCGCGACTCATTAAGATTAAAGACAAAGCCCCTCGAAGCGTCTCCCAACCCGCTTTAAGTATACCTGTAACTGTTTGCCAATTCATTGCCGAACCAATCACAATATCCCAAAAGGGCGCGACTGCCATCGACCAGTCATCAGCATGTAGATTTTTAAACCCGCAGTCTTTAGCAATGGTTACATACTCTGACAGTGAAATCACGTAAGGTAGGCAGTAAACTCGATAAATATCTTGTAGATGCTCTATTTCACTAGTAGTTAATTCACCAGCTACCGAACTAGTCTCGCGATGACACCAGGTAGCCATGATTAATTTGCCTCCAGGCTGAAGTACCCGATAGCATTCGCGCATGAATTTAGCTTTATCGGGCATGTGTTCGCCACTTTCTAAAGACCAAACTAAATCGAAACTATTATCTTCAAAAGGCATTTCTAACGCATTGGCAACCTGAAAACCAACTCTATCTCCTAATCCTGCCGCGATCGCTCTTTCTGTGGCTCTTTCTGCCTGTTTGGGAGACAAAGTAATTCCTTTGGCTTTTGCGCCAAACTTCTCGGCTAAATACAGCGTGCTGCCACCGATACCACAACCGACATCGACAATATTCTGTGGTGCATTCTCTTTATCTTTGCAGTCTGCCCAGATTAGTAACTCTTCAATCAGATCGATCTGTGCCTGACGGCGATTCATTTTGTAGTTACCAGCTCGACCGTAGTAGCCATGATGCATGTGTTCGCCCCAGGTTTGTTCCCAAAGTCCGCTAGAAGCGTCATAAAATTCGCGAATATCACGATATAGATTGTTGCTCATCGATTAGAATTGATTTATTTAACCTGTCTAAAAGTAGACAATAGGATTAATTTTAGTACTTTTGACAATGAATACCTACAATCTTTGAGATATCAAAGGTTGTCAAGAAGTAAGAGTCAGAAATAATGAAAAACATTAAAAGATGATTTCTAAACAATAAATAAATTAAAATCGCTGATTTTATGAATGTTAATCAATAATGATTCAAATCACGTTAAATAATCAAGATTTTTTATACTATAGGCTTGTATTATTAATAGTCAATAGTATAGGTATGCGTATAAAATTCTTGTGTTTAGCGATCGCCTTTTTTATTATTTCGCCTTTAAAAGTAGAAGCAAAAAAAATAGTTTGTATTCCTCCAAAGTTTAGTAATCGCTTAAGCAATTTATCAAATTATGCTTATGGTGAACTTAATAAAAAAGAATGGCAAACACTTGTTAAGAGAAATCTAAAAACTAAAACAAACACTCTTAACAATGCAAAACGTGGTTTAACTTTATATGAAACTCAGTTAATATTAAGGTTTAGTGGCGAAAAAATCAAAAGTGCCTGTGACGGAGAAGCCGAATATTGGGTTTGGATAGACAAAAATAATAAAAAAGCAGTTCATATTATTTTTTTCGGAGAAAAGAAAAACAATTACACCATAAATGAATTGAGAATAAATATTCTAAAAGGAATAGGTTTTTGATTGAACTTCACCTATCGTTATGTTTGAGTTAGTTTGGTTCAAAGTTCACTCATTTTATTTTCTGGCGATCGCAATCTTAAAATTAGACAGCCTGTAACTTTAACTCGATTTGTTAAAAAATAGTAAACTTAGCAATTTCGAGCAAATTGCGATTTTATTGCCTTATTTGTGCCTCGATCCAGTTTCTAAAAGCCTTAACTCCCTTATTTCGCCCTTGAATCTTACACTGCTGCAAATATTGAGAAATAACTTCGACAATCGCTCCAAGCTTAGAAAAATGACAACTTATTTGAGACTCTACATATTTACCATTCACTAAAACCAATATTTGTAACTTGTCTTCCTCAAATCGCCAAAGTTCTTTAATTCCCAGTGCTTCATATAAATCTAAATGAGTACGAGAAGTAAGATCGACTTCTATAGCTAAATCTGGTGGTGGATCGGTTGCCAGGTCGATTCTTTTTTTGCCTCTAATTAAAGCTTCATTTTGAATGTAAAAGCAATTATCTGGTTCGATACCTTTCGCCATCACGCGATTCTTAAATGTGGTAGAACCTAGAGGACAAAATTCAATGTCTAACTCTTCTAGTAAAACTTTAATCAAATCCCCAATTAATTCCTTATTATTTTCGTGTTCTGGTAACGGGGTCATAATTTCTAAGCTGCCGCAGTCGTAAGCAATTCTGGAAGCGCGATGTTCTTTCAAATCCGCTAAAATTGCCTCAAACTCTTGCCAACTAATATCTTCTAGCAGTACTGTTTGTCCTGGGGGTACGCAGATACGGTTAATTTCTAAGAGCATATTTAAAATTGCCGACTGCTATGGGTCGAGTTTTCAAGTTCACAGTGATTTAGATCTTAAGTAAATCTTAGCAACTGCTTGAGGAAAAATTTTCATTCGGTTCGTAATGTGCGATCGCATCATCAAAGTAGAATCTATTTTGCCTACATTCTCTCTAAAACTTTAATTCCCAATAAAGATAAACCTAGTTTTAAAGTACGAGCGGTTAAATCTGCTAACAATAAGCGAGAAGTAAGCTGGGGTTCTACCGAATTTAAGATCGGGCAATCTTCGTAGAATTTATTAAACTTTTGACTGAGTTCAAATAAATACTGGCAGATGCGATTTGGTAGTAAGTTTGCTTCTACCTCTTTAATAACCTCTTCAAACTGTAAGAGATGTTTGGCGAGTACCAGTTCGGCATCTTCTGTTAGAGAAATTTGGCGTTCGCTCTCTAACCGTTCAAAGTCAATATTTCCCTTGCGACTAATGCCTTGTGGTCTGACATAAGCATAAAGTAAATAAGGTGCGGTGTTACCTTTAAGATCGAGCATCTTATCGTAGTCAAATTTGTAATCCGAGGTACGATTTTGACTGAGATCGGCATATTTAACCGCACTTATACCTACTGTCTGAGAAACGTTATTGATAAATTCCTCTGTTTCGCTTCTGTCTTCTTCTGCCAGTCTGGTTTCTAAATCTTTGCGAGTGCAGTTTACTGCTTCTGAGAGTAAATCTTTTAATTTAATAGTTTCACCCGATCGCGTCTTTAACTTTTTACCGTCTTTGCCCAAAACCAAACCAAACGGAACGTGAACTACTTCTACTTGTTCTGGTAATATTCCCGCTCTTCTTGCTACCTGAAAAACTGCGGCAAAGTGATTGGCTTGTCCTGCATCGGTGACATAAATAATGCGATCGGCTTCATCTTCTTTAATTCGGTATTTTAATGCAGCTAAATCGGTAGTGGCATAGTTAAAACCCCCATCTGTTTTTTGCACGATTAAGGGTAAAGGATCGCCGTCTTTATTGGTAAATCCTTCTAAAAAGACACATTTAGCACCTTCACTTTCCTCTAACAGATTTTCTGCTTCTAACTGTTGGACAATATCGAGCAGCAAAGGATTGTAAAAAGACTCTCCTCGTTCGGTTAGTTTGATATCTAATAAATCGTAAATAACCTGAAATTCACGACGCGATTGATCGCATAATAACTGCCAGGCATGACGACTATCTTCGGCACCTGCCTGCAATCTAACTACTTCTTTTCTGGCTGTTTCTTTAAATTCTGGATCTTCATCAAAACGGACTTTGGCTTTTTTATACAGCGAAACCAAATCGCCAATATTTAAAGCATCGGCAGTAGTTAAGGCTTCGGGATAAGTTTCTCTAAGGTAAGCAATCAACATCCCAAATTGAGTTCCCCAATCACCAATATGATTGAGACGCAAAACGTCATGTCCCCGGAATTCCAAAATACGGGCGATCGCATCACCAATAATCGTCGATCGCAAGTGTCCGACGTGCATCTCTTTGGCAATGTTAGGACTGGAAAAATCTACTACTACTTTTTGCGGTAATGTTACAGGCTCGATTCCCAGGCGATCGCTACTCTGAATCTTACTTAAGTGGGCGGCGAGATAGCTAGGCTTAATACTGAAGTTAATAAAACCAGCACCAGCTATGTTAGGAGTTTCGCAAATACTATCTACTTCCAGCTTATCAATAATAGATTGAGCGATTTCTCTCGGCGATCGCTTGAGTTTTTTAGCCAGAGACAAAGCCGCATTTGATTGATAATCGCCAAATTTGGGATTACTTGCAGGGGCGACTAATGGATCTGTATCGGCTAATTCCGAACCAAAAGCGGCAACTAAAGCTTGACTGACTGAGGTTTTAAGCTGTTTTAGGATAGATGTCATGTTATCGGGGACGAGAGGAGATGCTTACTATAAATGATAAATAATTAATCTAGCATCGAAGTATGGGGTAATTGTCTTAAGTAAGGCAACTGTTTTAAAAGATTTTCAATTTTTTCTGCCTCGGCAATTTTACCTTGTGAAAGAAACAACCGTCGCGCTTTTTGTAAGTTAGTTTTAGCTGCTTTAAAGTTTCCTATTTCCAGATACAACAAACCCAAGTTAGTGTAAGCTTTAGCAAATTCAGAATCTAATTTCAGGGCGCGATCGTAGTTCACCAAAGCTAATTTGAATTTATTCTATTTATAGCAATGGTTCGGACAATTTTAGGAAAGAAGACAAAAAAAAGCTATCCATCAGATAAGGTAAAAGTATTGAATGATTACCGCAAATGGACAGCATCAAAATAATTATACAAAGCCTACTGGTTTCAGTGGGTGATTTAGCAAACCCCAACAAAAATTTCTGATAACCTTATTGTCAACTCTTATCATTGTTTGTGGACGAGCTACTTTCACCAACTTAAGTCGTTACAGTCAAATTTGTGAGCGTACCTATCGAAGACAGTATCAGCGTTCATTCAACTTTATAAGATTCAATCAAACATTAATTCAGCAAGCAATTGAACCTCATTCTCAAATAATCTTGGCAGTAGACTGCTCATTTATCCCTAAGAGTGGCAAACAAACTTATGGTCTAGATTACTTCTACAATGGGAGTGCAGCTAAAATAGAAAAAGGGCTGGAAATATCAGCAATGGCAGTAGTAGATGTCACCAATAACATCAGCTACAGTCTTAGTGTTCGACAAACACCAGCAACATCAAAGGCTCAGACAAAGTCTAAATCAGAGAAGAGTCAACAACCTGAAACAACTAGAATCAATCACTATCTTCAACAACTAGCAGCAACTCGCCCTTATCTTCCACCCTCGCTACAATATGTAGTTACCGATGGATTTTACAGTAAAATCAAGTGGGTCAACGGAGTTACAGATTTAGAACTAGAAGCAATTGGTAAATTGCGTCGAGATGCCGATTTACGTTACCCAGATCAAGGTGAGTACTCTCGACGAGGTAGACCTCGTAAATATGCTGGCAAAGTCGATTTGACTGACTACAGCAACTTTGAGTGGGTAACTCAATTAACAGATGATATGGAGTTATACACTGCTGTTGTCTGGTCAATTAGTCTCAAACGCAAAATTCGCTTGGTTTATCTACTTAGAACTTCTGAATCAAGCTCCAGCAGTTATGCAGTTTTATTCTCCACCGACCTCAAACTAGATGCTTACTCTATTTATCTCTACTATAAGGCTCGCTTTCAAATTGAGTTTTTGTTTCGTGACAGCAAGCAATTTACTGGTTTAGCCGATTGTCAGGCTCGCGATCGCGCCAAACTTGATTTTCATTTTAATAGTTCTTTGACTGCTCTTAATCTTGCTAAATGGGATGCTGTTCAACAACATGATTGTGATACCGATTTTGTCTTTTCAATGGCAAGTTATAAACGGCGTGCGCTCAATCATCATTTACTCGAACTATTTATTGACCAGTTAGGTCTTGAGCCAACTTTGATTAAATCCCATCCCAATTACTACAACCTTTATGACTATGGAACTATAGCTGCTTAGTTTTGTCCGAACCATTGTTATAGTAAACAAGACCTCTATTAAAGTAAGCTTTAGGTAGTTCGGAATTTAGTTCTAAAGCGCGGTTGAAATCTGTTAAAGCCAACTCAAATTTTTTTTTGTTCGGCATAAGCCACACCGCGATTCATATACACTTCGTCTAATTCAGGGTCTAGTTCGAGAGCGCGATTATAGTCTGCTAGTGCCAGTTCGGTTTTGCCTTGCTCTTTATAAAGAACACCGCGATTAACATGTGCTTTGACTGATTCAGCGTCTAGTTCGATGGCGCGACTATAGTCTGCTAGTGCAGGTTCGGTTTTGCCTTGCTTTTCGTATAGAAGCCCTCGATCGAAGTATACGGGTGTATAGTTAGGAAAAAGCTTAAGAGCGCGGTTAAAATCCGCTAGAGCTAATTCAAATTTTCCTCGATCTGCGTAAATAAGACCTCGACCATAATAAGCTTGAGCTAGGTTGGGCTTAAGTTCGAGAGCGCGATTGTAGTCTGACAGAGCTGCTTCAGATTTCTTATGCTCTGCACGAACAAGACCTCGACCGTAATAAGCTTCTGCTAATTTAGGATTAAGTGTGAGAGCGTATTTAAAATCCGCTAGAGCTAATTCAAATTTTTCTCGCTCTGCGTAAATAAGACCTCGACCGTAATAAGCTTCTGCTAATTTAGGATTAAGTATGAGAGCGTATTTAAAATCCGCTAGAGCTAATCCTGATTTTTTCTGATAAAAATAAATAAGACCTCGACCGTAATAAGCTTCTGCAAATTCAGGATTTAGTTCGAGAGCTGTATTAAAGTCAGCTAAGGCTAAACCTAGTTTTTCCATATAGTGGTAAACAATACCTCGATTATAATAAGCAGAGACATAGTTAGGATTGAGTTCGAGAGCGCGGTTAAAGCTAATTAGAGCCAAATTCAGTTTTCCTCGCTCGCGATAAACTTTACCGCGATTATTGTAAGCTTCAGCATCGTCTAGGATAAGTTGAGTTGACAAATTATTAGTATAAATATCCCAATTAGACTTTCTTTCATTGTTTTTTAGTTCAGAAACAGTGTTTCCATGACTTAGTAGATTATACGTAGAGATACTTGACAGACTAAATATAGAAGTTGCAGCAGCAATTTTGACTATAAATTTAAAATACATTACTCATATAAAACAAAAATAAAACTTAAAGTATCAATGACGCACAACTGTCTATTTTTGATTCCAATTGCTAATAAATGTATCTTGTCGTTTAAATCTACTTACTACACATAAAACTTTACTGCTTGTCTGCTAAGTGAAACGCATTGCGAAGACTTACTACTATAATTATTGCGATCGCGATAATTAACTTTAATTACACTACCACTATTAAAGAGTCGAATTGAATTTAATCTACAATACAAACAATTGACTGACTAAACAGCTAAAGTTTGGTAATAGAGAAAAAGTAATAATATCATTTTCTAATAAGGTAGTTACTAATATCAATCGCGCATTTTTCCGACTATAAATAGCAACTTGTTTGGACAATCTGTCGCAAATCCAATATTCGGAAACACCATGAAGAGAGTATAGTTTCAACTTAGCTTCTTTATTTCTGTCTTCGTTGTTTTTTCCTGGAGGTAACACTTCAATTACTAACTCAGGCGCGCTTAACAAATGTCCCGCTTTGTCTTCAACTTGAGCTAATCTTTCTTGACTTATCCAAACCACATCGGGAATTACACTATCAATGTCAGATAAAATTACTACAGGTGCGATAATTGTCTCTCCTAAACCACTGCTTTCAGACCATTCATCGAGATAGCGAAACAACTTACCACAAACTCTTTGATGTAGATGATGGGGCGATCTAGTTACAAACAGTTCTCTATCAATGATTTCATAATTAACCGAATCATTTTGAGGAAGAAGTGGTATATCTCTAATTGTCCAAAATACTTTTTCAGCAATTCGAGCCATTTTTTAGAGTTTTTTCTTTATTTTGAATTAATTTTAGCAATATTGTTTTGGTGTAGTGAAATAGCGATCGCTTGCCAAAAAAATATTTCTCTAACTCTCAAACTCAATTACAATCTAAAATTGAGTTTAATTAATCGGCTATCTAATTAGCTATGAAGCTAAAAAGCAAAATTTTGCTTGGCTACAGTTTATCTTGGGCTTTGGTTATTCTAGTTGGTATTTTAGGAATAGCCAATCTCAGGCGTTTGGGAAAAGCTAGCGGAGCAATTTTGCAGGAAAACTATCATAGTATTCTAGCAGCAAGAAACACGATTGATGCTCTCGAACGACAGGACAGTGCAGTACTTCTGTATTTATTAGAAAACAAAATTCAGGGAAGGCAACAGTTTCGCCAAAACCAAATTGAATTTTTAAAATGGCTGGGAAAAGCTGAGGGCAATATTACCATTCTAGGAGAAGCCAAAATTATCGATCGCATCGAAGCTCGTTATGAAACTTATCTAGCAGCTTTTGCTCGTCTACAGCAGCAAACTAATCATACTACCACAAATTATTACGATACTATAGTCCCAATTTTTGACGATATTAAAGCCGCCTGTATCGAATTGAGACTCATCAATCAAGAAACTATGGAAGCCACTTCCGAAGAAGCTGAGGAAGTATCAAAACAGGCAATTTGGTCGACGGCGATCGCTGGAGTTACAGCCGCAGGTGTAGGGTTGGCATTTAGCTTGTTGCTGACTCGTCGCATCGTCGAACCGCTAACGGCAATGACTCATGCTACTAGTAAAATTGCCTCTGGAAAATACGACATTGCCTTACAAGTCAAATCTCAAGATGAACTAGGAATTTTAGCGCGAGAAATTAACGTCATGAGCCAAAAACTCAAGGCATTTCACGAGCTTAATGTTGGTAGGGTAATTACCGAAAAACAACGTAGTGAAGCGATCGTGCAGAGTATTGCCGATGGTATTATTGTCGTCGATAGCGAACTCAAAATTATTGCCATCAATCCCATTGCGGCAGATATTGCTAACGTCAAATCTTTACTGGCTAGGGACAATCATTTTTTAGATGTCTTTAGCGATCGCACGCTTTACGAGCATCTAAAAAAAGCTGCACAAACTGGCAAACCACCTGAATTAAAAGATGAGCGCGAAATCCTCACCGTCGAACGAGGCGAACATACTCTTTATTACCGCTTTGCTATTACACCAGTAATTAGCGATACCGATAGCGTTATTGGAGCAATTCTGTTATTGCAAAACGTCACTAAGCTAAAAAAATTAGATAATCTAAAGAGCGAGTTTGTTGCTACGGCTTCTCACGAACTACGCACCCCGCTTACAGGGATATTGATGAGCCTCAACTTACTCAGCGAAACTACTGCCGACAAATTATCAAAATCGGAATTAGAACTTTTAGAAAGCGCGGTAGAGGATGTCGAAAGATTGCGCAGTTTGGTTAACGATCTACTCGATCTCTCTAAAATTGAGTCTGGTAAATTAGAACTAGAATACACTCCCGTCGAAGTTAATTTTTTGTTGGATAAAGCAATAGCTGCTTTTAAAATACAGGCCGAACAAAAAGATATCAAATTAATCGAGCGATCTCTATCAGAAGATATAAATGTAAAAATAGATGCTAATAAAATTGTTTGGGTATTAACTAATTTGATTGCTAACGCCTTACGTTACAGCGAAGCAGGAGGAAAAATCACCATTGGTGCGACGGCTAGAAATAGTTGGGTAGAAATCTTCGTCGCCGATGAAGGAGCGGGAATACCTTTAGAGTATCAAAGCAAAATCTTCGATAAATTCGTCCAGGTAGAAACAGAAAAAGATGTCGGTGGCAGTGGGTTGGGATTGGCTATTTGTAAAGAAATGGTTCGCGCTCACGGAGGTAGAATTTGGATTGATTCTACTGTAGGCAAGGGTAGCACTTTTACATTTACCGTTCCTATTAGCAACAGTTAATTATAAATACAAGGAAAGGAAATTCAATCGATGTCTAAGGCAAAAATTTTAGTGGTTGATGACGATAAAAATATTAGACGTACTGTCACAATGGCTTTAGAGTCTTTAGACTACGGAGTGCATACTGCTTTCGATGGCAAAGATGCTATGTTGCAATTGACGGGGGATAAATACGATCTGATTGTTACCGATTTAAAAATGCCTGGTATGGACGGTATCGAACTGTTAAAAAAAGCGATCGCCGAATATCCTCAGATTAAAATTGTTTTGATTACCGCTCACGGAACGGTAGACAATGCAGTAGAGGCAATGAAGTTGGGAGCGGTAGATTTTTTACAAAAACCATTTACTCCTAAAGAACTAAGAAATGTCGTTCACAACGTTTTGGAGGAGCCTTCAGAACATAGTGAGTCGGAATACAAATCTAGTTTGAAAGCCTCCAAGCAACTAGCCAGACAACGAGACTTTGATGGTGCGATCGCTCAAGTTAAGAAAGCCATTGGATGCGATCCTTCTCGTCCCGAAGCGTTTAATTTTTTAGGACAGCTTCAAGAAACTATGGGAGATTTTACCAGTGCCATTAAAAATTATCGTGTTGCTATTAGCTTAGACCCTAGCGATCGACAAGCTCAAGACAATCTCAATCGCGCTACCAGTAATGTTGGCGATCGACCTAGTTTTTAATTCGATCTATTCTTGTGTTAAGTAGGGTAAGGTAACGGTAAAAGTAGTCCCTTGCCCTAATTGACTCTCCATAGCAATCTTTCCACCATGTAAATCTACGGTTTTTTTGGCAATTGCCAATCCCAAACCAGTGCCAGGAATGGAGCTAGCATTGCTAAATCGATGAAAAGATTCAAATAATCGTTCTCGTTCTTCTACAGGAACACCAACTCCTGTATCTCGAATTTGAAATCTAGCTCGCTCCAAATCGTATTCTACGTCTAAATATACTTTGTCGCTATTGGGTGAAAATTTGATTGCATTAGAAAGTAAATTGTTCAATACATGACGCAGTAGTATTTCATCCATAGCAACGGGATATTCTTGCGATTTTGAATCAAAATTGCTGTCAGAGTGAGTATTGAAACTAAAAACAATTTGATGGGTATCAACAATAAGCTGCATTTCTTCAACATATTCTCGGCAAAATCGATACAGATCGAATTTGGTTGGACTTAACTCTAACCTTCCTGCATCAGCTTTACCTAGTAGCAAGACATCATTTAATAAATCTGTCATGTGCTTTACCGATGATTGAATACGGTGCAGATGATTGAGTTTTCTATCTTCATTCCATTTATAGCTGTAATGTTCGAGCAGTTCTGAAGAAGATAATATTGAGGCTAGCGGCGTGCGAAATTCATGGGAAGTTATGGTTACAAAACGGTTTTTAAGCTCGTTGAGATTTTTTTCAATTTCTAGTGCCTGACGAATATCTCTTTCTACCTGTTTGCGTTCTGTAACGTCACGCACAATCGCCATAACTTCCTGGCAATCGCAGATAGCAATACGGGCTTCATAATCTCTCAGGGTCGCTTTTCTCTCTAATTGATATTCACAGATTTGAACTTCTTTGGTATTTACTGCTGCTGAAATTGCCTTTATCATTACCGCCGAAACTTCTGGGGGCAAAACTTTATCTAGTCTTTTCCCAATAAATTTTTTGTGAACTAGGGGAGCTTTAATTTTTCTGGGAGCTTTAAAATCGACTAGTTTGCCATCGTGTTCTAAAGAAAATATCCAATCGGGTATAGCTTTGAGTAAGGCTTGATTTTTTACCGAAAGTAAGCGTAAGGAATCTTCAATCTTTTGACGTTCGACAATTTCTGCCTCTAATTCGGCAGTGCGTTGTTTGACTCTTGATTCTAGCTCTTCATTGAGCCGCAGAATCTCAGCCTCAGCCTGTTTGCGAACGGTAATATCCTGCATCTGAGCGATAAAATATTTTGGTGTGCCCAAATTGTCTTTGGCTAAAGTAACGTTAAGAGAAATCCAAATTACTCGACCCGATTTGTGGAGGTAACGTTTTTCAAACTGACAATTATCGATTTCATTTGCCAAAAATTTCCGAACAAATTTTAAATGGGTATCTAAATCATCATCATGGGTAATATCTTGAAACAATAGTTGCAGCATTTCGTCTTCACTATAACCAGTAAGCTGGCAGAGAGCGGGATTAACTTTGAGAAATTGACCTTCTTTAGATATTAATGCCTTACCAATTGCTGCGAACTCAAAAGCCAAACGTAACTGCTGCTCCTGTTCTTGCTGTTGGCGAACAGAACTTTGACGCAGGCGATCTACCTTATTCAATTTACGTGCAGCCCATAAAACTACTGCGTCTAAAATAATTATTTCTAATAAAATTCTGAGGGCAATTCTAGTTTCTGGAGTTAGATCGAAGTTGGCAAAAAACGACCAAAATAACCACCCCAATAGTATTGGCACTAACGTTACTAAAGGAAGCAACCATTGCGCCATCGTTCCTCCTGCTTCATCTGCAGTAATAATTCTCATCAAGCCTCGATCGCTACGAGTTCCTAATAAAGCCAAACCTAGTAATATAAAGCAGGTAGCAGTATGAATTGCCATTCCCGTCCCAGAGTTCATGCCGTATAACGCCGAAAGATTGTAAATATGACCGAGTAGGGATGTTAGAGCAAACCCTATAACTATCAATGCCGATAGTTGGGCAGTAAGATAATATTTCCCGATCGACAGCAAAATGGCTCCATTAAACCAAAGAAAACCTAATGCTGTATTGGGAGACATTCGCCCATTAACAACTGCATCTACAGCGTCGGCAGTTTCGGGAAAAGAAAGTATAGTAGTACCTAAATTTACTTGAAAGCCATATTCAATAAAAGTCAAAATAGTAAAGACAATCGATATAGTTGGCAAAAGATACAGGCAACCACCAACTAGTAGATTGAAGTTGTTGTTATCGCTCGGATTTGAGGAGTTATTTTGTTTTAGATGCCATAGTAATAGAGAAATACTGCTTAAAATAAAGCCCAGAGCAGTACTGATTTTCATAGTTACCCGACCTGGAAGCAGACTCTTTAAAATCGGTATGTCGAAAAGCCAACCACAGATAACTAGACAGCCGATACCTATGACTATAGAAGCTAGAAGAAACGACGCGGAGCGCAGGCTGATACGAGAACTTTGAGTCAGCTTTCGATTTTGGGATAAAACGGTGTCATTTATCATATTAAACGAGCATTTTTAAAATTTTTTTAGCTTTATACAGAGCTAGCGATCGCCAGATCTATGTTCGGCTACATTTAAAATTCCCAAAATTCGTCTAAAATTTTGATTCGATCTGAATAATTTTGGGTTGACCTCAAAAACCTCTATTTTTTATTTCTTTATTTATATCTTTGACTTGATTTTGCCAAAATTTTCTTTAATAAATCGCTGCTCCATTTTAAAAGCCTAATATCTTGCCTCTTGTTATCTCCACCATAATTAACCTTATAATTTTAGGGAACTTTAATCGCTAGAATTCAAAAATGCAATTTATATAATTAACAAATAAGCAAAAAAACACTACTGAAATGCTTGAAAAATGATAAGTTAAACTTGTTTTCTACTTAAAAACCAACAGTTTTCTAGCCACGACTATTTTTTGTGCGAGCGATCGCAAATTGACCACTTACAATTGAATAAACTTATCGCTATAGTAAATTTTTATCGGTATTATTTGCTTATTTAGAGATGTACCGTCTATTTTTTCTGGCAAATAGAGGCTTTTAAAAAACTGTGGCAATCAATTGGGAAAATGCAGCACTAAAACGGAGGTATCTTGATGCGAACGGGCAATTATTTCGGGAATCGTGCCTACCGCCGATCTACTCTGTAACTTTTGTTTGGAAGTGTTAACTACCAATAGCAATAAATCGTTGCGGTGTATTCTCTGAGAAACTTCTTTGATTAAATTACCTTGTGTCTGAGCGATTAAAGTATCTGTGGCAAGTCGAGTTATTTCTGTCTCTGATAATTTGCTTTGCTTGTCACTAATTACCAATAAAACCTGAAGACTGGCTTTGAGTTCGGCAGACATCAATTGGGCAATTTCCAGGATTGACTTAAATTCTGTAGAAAAAGCCTGACGTTTGGTTACTGCTAGAAAAACTCTGGCGGTAGTGGCAATAGGTTGGGCAAAACGAGCGATTAAAACGGGTACGGAAGCTTTTATTGCTACATTATCGAGGGTTCCTCCAAAAAAGTTTTCTTTATAAGTAGAATAGCCCTTCCAACCACAGACAATTAGTGAAGCCTGACGTTCTACTGCCGTACGGACAATACCGCGATCGATGCGATCGTCGACTCTACCGATGGTTTCTACCTCGGCATTGGCAGCATGGGCAATAGTTTCAGCAGCAGCTAACAACTGTGACTGCTGAGTTCTGGCTTCTGAAATTGCGGAATTGTTCCCAATTACGTCACGATCGCTTAAGACATGAAGGGGTAAAAGAGTTCCCTGGGCTGCTTTAGACAAAATTAAAGCCAAGTTTAACAAATTGTCTTCGGTGTTGGGGTTGGCAACGGGAATCAAAACTCGTTGAGAAATTGATGATTTTTGCTTGGCTACGGGAATTTTATCTGTACTGGAATTGACTTGTTTGCCCCACTTTTCGGTAATCCAGGGAGAAGCAATACAGGTAAAGAGAATCATCGCGACAATGCCGTTGACTGTGGTGCGATCGATTAATTCTATTTCATAAGCTACTGTAGCCGCAGCCAGAGTAGAAGCTGCTTGAGCGATGGAAAGTCCAAACATTACCATAATGCTGGGAAACTTTAATTTAAACCATTTGCCCGTTCCCCAGGCAGCGATAAACTTAGCAATTACTTCGGCAACAATCATTACTGCTGCAATTAGCAACGATTTGGGTTCGCTAATTAAAATTTTAGGATCGATTAACATTCCTACCGAAATCAAGAAAAACGGCACGAATAAAGTGTTGCCGATAAATTGAATCCGATTCATTAACGGACTTAGTTGGGGGATCAAAGGAGTTAGAGCAATCCCTGCTAAAAATGCACCGATAATGGGTTCGATTTCGATTAAGTTGGCAATGTAGGAAACGACAAACAAACTAGCTAGTACAAAAATAAATTCTGCACTTTCGTCGTGTCCGAAACGATGAAAAAACCAGCGTCCAATTTTGGGTACGCCCCATAAGGTGGCAAAGGTATAAATAGTTAGTGCGGGAATGAGAAACAGCCAAAAACCAAGAGTTAATTCTCCAGAATGAGCTTTGACTACAACTGCCAGTACCAATAAAGCTAAAACATTGGTAATTAAAGTTCCTCCTAAAGTCATATTGACCGCAGGAGTACGCATAATACCCAATTTATTGAGAACGGGTAAAGCTAGTAAAGTATGGGAAGCAAAACAGGAAGCTACCAAAATAGCTGCCAGAAAACCATAACCTACCATCATCATCGCGAGTGTCCCGATAACCATCGGTACGATAAATGTTGCTATGCCAAAAATAGCTGCCCGATCGCCATTCTCTTTGAAGTCGTCTAAGCTAGTTTCCAATCCTGCCATAAACATCAGAAACAGCAAGCCCACCGTACCCAAAAGAATAATATTGCTACTGCGTTCTAAAAGACCAATGCCTTCGGGACCGACAATTACCCCTGCGATAATCAAACCCACAATTCCAGGAAGCTGTATTCGCTCGAACAATAAAGGCGCGATCAGCATAATCACTAAAATCGAGAGAAAAACCGCTACGGGGTCGTTGAGCGGCTTTAAAGACAAAATGGCATAGATTGGCATGGCAGTTTTTTAAAATTATTTCATTTATTAATAATCGTCTAAAAACCGACAATTGTATTCGCTCGTTTATTAAAAATCAGAATTTAACAGTAATAGCAAGTAACACTCAATTGATTAGAAGCGACACGTTTATGTGTTTAGTTGTCTAAAAAATTCTTGCAATCATACCAATTCTGATTTTGAAAACCTATTAAAATATAAGTCTCAATTGGCAGATCTATGTGTTTTGTCTGTAGAAAGCGGGCTAGATCGCCAGTAGCTCTATCAAAACTTTATGGCAAACTGCCGTTCAGTAGAACGCTCGGTAATTGTCTATGTATCTATTAGCTTTTAATGATTTCTAAACTTACGGCGATCGCTCCTAGGCGCGACTCAAAAATACTATCAGTTTTATTTTTTCTATTTTTTATCTCTGGCTTTAATGCCCTACTGTATCAAGTTGCGTGGCAGCGAATGTTAGGCTTATTTTCTGGTTCTGACGTACGTTCGGCAACAATTATCGTGACTTCCTATTTGTTGGGGTTGGGGGTAGGTAATACTTTGGGTGGGATAATTGGCGACTCTTTGACCAATCGTCAACGGGTAAGAATTTATGGCTGTTGTAATTTGGGAATTGCTGCTTTTGCGGTTTTTAGCCGTTGGTTATTTTACGATTTGTTGTTTATTAAGTTTAATTATCTAGCAGACTCTTTACCCATAACTTTAGCAATCGTTTTTTTCAGCCTATTAATTCCCACAACTCTAATGGGAATTTCTCTGCCTTTACTCTCTAGGGCAGTTAGCCACAGTACTAATAAAGTGGCTTCCCGTATTGGCTGGCTATATGGAGTTAATACTTTGGGTTCGGGGTTGGGTACTCTAATTTCTGGCTGGTATATTGTCGGCACACTAGGCTATGCAGGAACGGTCTATTTGGGAGCAACTTCTAGTGCTGTAGTAGGAATATCGGCATTAATTTTATGTTTTTGGTTTAAAGATCGAAGGCAAAAAACCACCAAGCTAGCAAACTCTGAGATACAGCCTCAAACTCGTTCGGCAAAACAATGGTATTTATTAGTTTTTCTTTCGGGTTTTGCAGCTATTAGCCTGGAAATTATTTGGTTTCGGGTGCTGGATATTGCCTTGCAGTCTAATGCTTATACTTACGCTCACCTCTTAGCTTTTGTCTTAGTTAGTAATGCCGTAGGCAGTATGTTGGGCGCGAGGGCGGTTAAACACATTCGTCAGCCAAAAAAGGTATTTTTATTGATTCAAGGAATGGTTGCGGCATATAGCGCGATCGCCATCTGGGGTATTAGTATCTATTGGCAGCAGCATCCAGGGTTGCGCTCGGACATTGGTTTTATCGATCCCAATCATCTCGACGGGGCAGTATGGTTTAAATATCTAGTCGTGCCTACAGTAATGATGGTTATACCTAATTTGCTCTTGGGCTTCTATTTTCCCATCGTACAAAAAGCCGTACAAACAGAGCGCGATCGCATCGGCAGACGAGTAGGTTTTTTGATGCTGTTCAATATTTTGGGCAATACGACGGGAGGTTTATCAACGGGTTTATTGTTGCTAGACAAGTTAGGAACTGCTGGTTCTTTAAGACTTTTAGCCGTATTAGGCTTGGGCTTTATTATCGCTATGCGTCCTAAGTGGCTGCGGTTTAAATTTACTACAGTTTTGGCACTAGTTCTAATAGTTACAATTATCTTTTTTCCCAATAACAATCGTCTTTGGGCTGCTTTGCAGGGAGTCAAACCTGATGCTTACTTTATTCATGCCGAAGATTCTACTAGCGTAGCGGCGATCGCCGAAACCCAACCAAATAAAAAAGCCGTACTGTTCGCTAGTGGGCAAATACAGGCAAATTTTCCCTATTTACACCTGCATGGCTTACTCGGTAGCGTACCCGCTTTGTTACATCCTCAGCCAACCGAAATCATGATAATCGGTTTGGGTTCTGGTGGTACGCCTCATACCATCGGTGTCAATCCCGATACTGAATATATCCGCATTGTAGAGCTTTTAGGTGCAGAACTCCCCGTACTCAAAGAATATTCTCACACTCCTGTTGGCAAACCCCTCAGCTATTTGTTTGCCGATCCGCGTTATGAAATTATTATCGGTGATGGACGCAGAGAGTTAATCCACGCCGAGCGCAAATTCGATATTATTGAAGCTGATGCTATCCAGCCCTGGCGATCGCGTGCGGGAATGCTTTATTCGGCTGAGTTTTTCCAAGAAGTGCGATCGCGCCTCAAACCAGGGGGATTTTTTGTCGAGTGGGATGTAGGAGCGGGTACACTTCAAACTATGCGTAGCGTTTTTCCCCATGTTACTAGAGTTGGCATGGGTGGCAATCTTTGGATTTTAATTGGCAGCGAACATCCCGTAGAGTTTAATAAAGATCGACTACTAGCTAAATTCGATCGCCCCAAAGTCATAGATTTTTTAACTAAGGCAGGATTCGATCTAGCCGCCATGCGCCGCGATATTAAAAATGCTAGCGTCCGTATGTTTTCTCATGCCAAAGACGGCAAACCCCAACCGCGCAATACCGATTTATTTCCCAGAGGAGAATATTATCTCAATCGATCTCGGACTAAAAATTAAATATATAGCTTCCGTCACAGCGAAGTTATCTTTCTAAACAGCCAAAACACTTTATAACTAAAGTAGAGTTTGCCGTAAGGCTGAAGCTTGATAAACTAATCGTCGAAACACAAACATAATCATATTATTGGGAGTAATAATTTTGCTAGACGAAAAAGCAAAAAAAACCATGTTACGCAAGATTCCTCACGGTCTTTATATCTGTGGTGTCAAAGATGGGGAAGAAATGAATGGGTTTACCGTAAGCTGGTTGATGCAGTCTTCATTTAAACCACCTTTAGTAGTTAATTGCGTCAAAAAAGGTACTGGTTCTCACGAGATGGTTAAAAATACTGGAGTGTTTGCTATCAGCTTTCTCGATGAAGGACAAAAAGATTTAGCTGCTTCCTTTTTTAAACCCAAATCTCGCGTGGGTAATAAATTTGAAGATGTAGAATTTTACCAGGGTGAAGCTACAGGCTGTCCGATTATTAAAGATTCACTAGGCTACATTGAATGTAATGTCGTGGGTACGGTAGAAGAAGGCGATCATACTGTTTATGTAGGAGAAGTAGTCGCTTCTGGCATACACCGCGAAGGTAAGCAGCTTTTACTCGAAACCACTGGTTGGGAATACGGCGGATAATACAATAAGTGGCGAGCATGAAGCAAAGAGTAGAAGAGAATTATAACTAAACTTATTTTCTCTTCACTCCTGCGATTATATGTTTTTCACTAGCTTTAACAAACGCCCGTCATTTTGAGCAAGCTGGATTTGTAAGGCTATGGAAATAGCAAAGATTAAAAACAATACATTTACGATGATGATTTTTTAGTCTTGGTAGTCTTTTTCTTAGCTGTAGTTTTTTTAGTAGTAGTTTTCTTTTTGGTGGTTTTGCGAGTATTTTTGGTAGCTGCTTTTTCTGCTAGTAGTTTTAAAGCCTTTTCTAGAGTAATACCTTCTACGGTTTCATCTTTAGGCAGACCAGCGTTGATCTTGCCGTGTTTGACATAGTTACCGTAAGGTCCTTTATAGACATTTACTGGCTCTTTGTCTTCTGGATGCTCTCCCAACTCTCTGAGAGGTTTTTTCGTGCCGCCACGACGCGATCGCTTGGGTTGAGATAATAATTCCATAGCGCGATCGTAACTAACCGTTAAAACATCATCTTCGCCTTTTAACGAACGATAGTCTCTTTTGATTTTTTTCTCTTCGGGGTCTTTAAATTCGTGAACTACATAAGGACCAAAACGTCCGATCGCCGCTTTGATTTTACCGCCCGTACCTGGATGTTCTCCTAACAGTCGGGGCAAAGATAACAAGCCCACTGCCATATCTAAAGTGACATCTTCTTTTTTGACGTTTTTAGGTATGGAAATTTGTTTGGGTTTGGGGCGATCGTCGGTTTTGTCTCCTAACTGGACGTAATCGCCATAGGGACCTGTCTTTAAATAGATTGGTTCGTCAGTTTCGGGGTGCAGTCCTACTTTTTCTGGTCCTGCCATTTTTTGGCGGACGAGAGTTTCTACCTGTTCGGGGTTAAGATCGGCTGGAGTAAGGTCTACAGGAATTGAAACCTTTAGTTCTTCTTCGCCGTTAGTAATTTCGATATAGGGACCATAACGACCGATGCGAACTTGGGCATCTAGATTGTCTAGTTTGATAGTTTTTGCCGTAGCGGGATCGATGGCTTCGGTTTTAAGATCGATTTGATTCCGCAAGCCTTCATCTCCCTGATAGAATTTTTGCAGATAGGGTAGCCACTCCGCACCGCCTCTAGCAATTTCGTCTAAAGTTTCTTCCATTTTGGAAGTAAAATCAGTATCTACCAGATCGGGGAAGTGTTCTTCTAATAGGCTGGTAACGGCAAAGGCGGTAAAAGTGGGGATCAATGCCTTACCGCGCATCTGTACGTAGCCGCGATCGCTAATGGTTCCCATAACGCTGGCGTACGTACTGGGTCTACCGATACCTTCTTTTTCTAGAGTTTTGACCAAAGATGCCTCGGTGTATCTGGCTGGCGGTTGGGTTTCGTGTCCGATCGCTTCTATGTCTTTACAGTCGGGTTTATCGCCAACTTTTAAAGGAGGTAAAGGTGATTCGCGGTTTTCCAAAGCTGCATCGGGATCGTCAGAACCTTCGACGTATGCCCTGAAAAATCCAGGAAAATCGATTAGCTGTCCGTTAGCGCGAAAGACGGCATTTTCGACATCGATATCGACGGCAATTTGAGTCAATCTGGCATCTGCCATCTGACAGGCGACGGTACGCTTCCAAATTAGATCGTAGAGTTTAAATTCGCGATCGCCCAAACCAGTTTCTCGGGGAGTGCGAAACGTATTGCCCGCAGGACGAATTGCTTCGTGTGCTTCCTGCGCCCCTTTGCTTTTAGTGCTGTACTGACGAGCTTTGGGACTTAAATATTCTTTGCCATACATATTTTCGACACAGCTACGGGCAGCGGCGATCGCCTGTTTGGACAGGTGAACCGAATCGGTTCGCATATAGGTGATATAGCCTTGTTCGTAGAGCTTTTGAGCTATTCGCATCGTTTCTCTAGCCGAAATTCCCAGTTTGCGGTTAGATTCCTGTTGCAGAGTCGAAGTAGTAAAAGGAGAAGAGGGGCGGCGTTTGGTAGCCTTTTCTTCTCGGTTGCTTACCGTCCAAGACTTGGAAATCAGACTATCTTTGAGCTTGTTTGCCTCGGCTTCATCTAACAGCACCACATCTTTACCTTCGGCAATTTTTCCCGTATCGGGGTCGAAATCGCTACCCGTAGCCAGTTTTTTGCCGTCTAGGGTAATTAATTTAGCTTCAAAGGGGTCTTTATCCTGTTCCAAAAGAGCCTTTAAATCCCAATATCCTCCAGACTGGAAAGCACGGCGTTCTCTTTCTCTCTCTACTAACAAACGTACCGCTACCGACTGAACTCTCCCTGCCGACAGTCCCTTAGAAATCTTTTTCCACAGCAGTGGGGAAACAGTATAACCTACCAGACGGTCTAAAATTCGGCGAGTTTCTTGAGCGTGGACCAAATTTTCATCCACATCGCGACAGTCTTTTAGTGCCTGTTGAATGGCTTCGCGAGTAATTTCATGAAATACCATACGCTTGACGGGGATCTTAGGCTTTAGTATTTCTAGTAGATGCCAGCTAATGCTTTCGCCTTCGCGGTCTTCATCCGTAGCCAGTATCAATTCGTCTGCAGCTTTTAGGGCAGCTTTAAGTTCGCTGACGACTTTCTTTTTCGACTTAGGTACGACATAAATCGGTTGAAACTTATCTTCAACGTTTACTCCCAAATTTTTCCATTCTTTATCTTTATAGGCAGGAGGAATTTCATCTGCCGAGGGAGGCAAATCGCGCACGTGACCCATCGAGGCTTGTACCTGATAGTCGGAAGGTAAATAATTACGTATAGTACGAGCTTTAGTAGGTGATTCGACAATAACAAGAGTTGACATAGAAAATCGAGCTAACGCAGTAAAATAACAGAGGTCGATCTTTTATAGAGGTTTATTTTCAGATATATAGATATATAGACTTATCTAGTCTCCAATATATAGTCTCCAGACCGAAATTGGTTTTTAGTCGTAGTTACACCGTTATTTACGGCGGTGTCAATGAAAGTCGCATTCTGCATTCCAAACCTAAAGTTTTAAAATATGAGTTCTTTTACCTAAGTTTAATTTCAACATAACCAAAATCGATCTAAAGTTTCTATTCTTTTTTTACTGACAAGCAGATATTATTCCCTAGAGAATCAAGCAGCTTGCAGGTTACAATCCTTTGTAAAGCTTTTCGATCGTAATTATTCGACCCTATTTACTTTCCTCTATTCCAACAATATGGATTTTTCTAGTAATATTGCTTCACAGCTTAACGCAGGAACCATCTTACCCGAAGGTATTATCATTGCCACCTTAATGGTGATTTTAATCGGAGATTTAATTGCAGGACGTAGTTCCTATCGCTGGTTGCCCTATGTGGCGATCGCAGGATTGCTGGCTTCAGTCGTGGCATTAGTTTTCCAATGGGACACTCCCGAACCTATTGCTTTTTTAGGTTCTTTTAGTAGCGATAACTTTAGTATTGTCTTTCGCGGTATCGTCGCTCTATCGGCTGCGGTGACTATCCCGATGTCAATTCGCTATATTCAGCAGTCAGGAACATCTCTAGCCGAATTTATTGGCATTTTGCTCTCAGCAACCATTGGCGGGATGTTTCTTTCGGGGGCAAACGAACTAACGATGGTGTTTATCTCCCTAGAGATGTTGAGTATTTCCTCTTACCTGATGACGGGATACATGAAACGCGACCCTCGTTCTAACGAAGCCGCGTTAAAGTATCTGTTAATTGGGGCTTCTAGTTCGGCAATTTTTCTCTATGGAATTTCGTTGCTGTATGGTTTGTCTGGAGGCGAAACCAATCTCGATGCGATCGCCTCAGCAATTACCGATATCAGTTCTGGACGTTCCTTGGGATTGGCAATTTCTCTAGTCTTTATTATTGCTGGTATCGCCTTCAAAATTTCTGCCGTTCCTTTCCACCAGTGGACACCAGATGTCTATGAAGGTTCTCCCACACCCGTAGTAGCGTTTCTCTCTGTTGGTTCAAAAGCGGCGGGTTTTGCCCTGGCAATTCGCTTGTTAGTTACCGCTTATGGCGCAGTTACCGAACAGTGGCACTTTATTTTTACCGCCCTGGCACTTCTCAGTTTGATTTTAGGTAATGTTGTAGCCTTGGCTCAAACTAGTATTAAGCGGATGCTGGCTTATTCTTCCATTGCTCAAGCTGGTTTTATTATGATTGGTTTGATTGCGGGTACCGATACTGGCTATTCAGCAATGATATTCTATTTGCTGGTCTATCTGTTTATGAATCTGGGGGCATTTACCTGCATCATTCTCTTTTCACTTCGTACTGGTACCGACCAAATTAGCGAATATGCAGGACTATATCAAAAAGATCCCTTACTAACCCTGTGTTTGAGTATCTGTCTACTTTCTTTAGGCGGAATTCCACCATTAGCTGGCTTTTTCGGTAAGATTTATCTTTTCTGGGCTGGCTGGCAAGCAGGTTTGTATACCCTAGTATTATTAGGCTTGATCGCTAGTGTAGTGTCAATTTACTACTACATTCGCGTTGTCAAAATGATGGTTGTCAAAGAACCTCATGAAATGTCTGAGTCGGTAAAAAACTATCCGCCGATTCGTTGGAATATTCCTGGAATGCGTCCTTTGCAGGTAGGTATAGTTCTGGCAACAGTAGTTACTTCTCTAGCAGGAATTTTATCCAATCCCCTATTTACTCTTGCTAGCGACTCAGTTACGAGTACTCCAATTCTCCAGTCAGCGATTGTCCAACAGGCACCACAAAATAAACTCGCGGTATCTACGATTGAGATTGAAAAATCGAGTAAAGATCTAGCAGAACGCGATCGCTAAAATTTACAGCTAGGCAATTTATATATACGGGGGGCGTTTTTAGCAACGTCCCTATTTTTTTATCTTGTTAAAGATATACAGATATACAGCATTGCTAAAACCATCTAAATCTTTTATATGTCTAAATCTCTTATCTGTTGCCTTTACTCTAGGAAGCAACCGCTACTTCTAGCATTTCCTCTGGACTAAGACGATTGTGAGTTACCCGTCCATCTTTAAACCAAATAATTCTTTTGGTCAAACGTGCTACATCGGGTTCGTGAGTCACCATAACTACAGTAATACCGCTGTCGTGAAGTTCGCCAAAAATATTTAATACTTCTTTGGTAGTCTGAGAATCTAAAGCACCAGTCGGTTCGTCGGCTAATAATAACAAAGGACGATTGACGATCGCACGAGCGATCGCCACACGCTGTTGCTGTCCTCCTGAAAGCTGATTGGGTTTATTATGAAGTCGATTGCCTAAACCAACTTTAGTTAGAGCTTCTACAGCGCGATCGCGTCTTTCTCGACTAGATACCCCTGCATATACCATCGGTAACATCACATTTTCCAACGCGCTAACTTGAGGCAGTAAGTGAAACTGTTGAAAGACAAAACCGATTTTACGGTTGCGAATCGTGGCTAGTTCTTCGTCAGAAAGTTTTGCGACGGCTACGTTATCTAAATAGTAATTGCCTTTAGTAGGGCGATCTAAGCAACCGATAATATTCATTACCGTAGATTTACCAGAACCAGAAGCACCCATAATCGAGCAATACTCACCCTTTAAGATAGTCAGATCTACCTTATCTAAAGCATGAACGGCAGTATTACCGCTACCATAGATTTTTTCGATTGCTTTGAGACGGATAAGTTTCGATTGATGTTTATTAGAATTATTTGAAGTATTCATAATGCACAAGCGATCGATCGATTTAAAATAATCGTTAAATAAATAGTTTTAGTTCTATTGTGGCATTGCTGGTTAAGAAAAATTCTCTTAGACTTAATTCTTCTAAGCTCATTTAAGGTACAGCAATTTGCCGAAAAAAAGAGTTGAGTAAACTGCGATCGCAACTGACCCAACCCTTCTTTATAATTACTAGACTGCGGACGATTTAAAACCAGACTTTTGACAAGGAATATAAGCTAAATCGATTAAAACTTGTATCTATTTGAAAAAAGCTTCAATTTTATACGATAGCAATACATCTAGCAAAGCTATAGAAGACTATTAGATAGAAGAATATATTTCAATTCCAGCGAAATTAACAGGACGATACGAGTCAATTTCGGATGCGAAGTCTAAGTCAAGAGAGCCATCAGTAACGGTAATATTAGGTAAAGTAACAGATACGGCAGTTATAGGAGCAGCATTAGTTCCCATATCCGCCCAAATATCGTAGTTATCCATTGCCAATTCTTGTTCGGCGTAGACATCAAAAACCCGACGACCAACCGCAGCATCACTTTGTGGCTCCATCATATGAATTACAACATCGTAATTACCGTTTTCCATAGCAATGTCGTAAGAGATATTTCTACCATAACGTTTGCCATAGAAAATTTCATCGTTGTCAGTGCCAGCAATTTCCTGCGTCCTATAATGATCTAACCCCCCCTGGAAGCCATAATCAGCTTGCCAAACATTGCCATTGATGTCAGTAAATCCACGTCCGCCAACGTCAATCCGAAGTGGAGAATTTTCTGATGTATCTGGATTAATTGTGACCGTTACATCAGTAGTTGCTACATCACCGTTGGTGTCAATAATACTGTAAGAAAAGAGATCGGTACCACTAAAGTCGGTAGCGGGAGTGTAAACAAGAAGATCGTCAGTAGCATCGGTTGTACCTCGATCGTCGATCGAGATAGTGCCGCCATTTATGCTAGTAGGATCGGCACTCAATGACATCAAGCCATCACCGAAACTAGTATCATTCGCCAGAACATCAATAGCATTATTAGTACTGTTTTCATCGACGGTAATGGTGTCGGCTACGACAACAGGAGTTAAATTATCAGAGGGATTGTGTCCTAGTGAAAAGACATATGCCGAGCCACTATTACTACCAATACCATCATCTTCAAAAGCTCCAACGACTACGTTATTGCCATCAGTAGTAGCAGAATAGCCGAACTTATCACCATCTGCTCCATCAGCAGCTTTGAGTTTGGCTGTCTGAGTCCAATTACCATTGGCTTGACGAGTAAAAATGTATGCCGAGCCGTTATTGCTAGCACCATCTTTATCCTGCCAAGCACCGATAATTAAAGTATCATCTTTGATAGAGACAGAATAGCCAAATTCATCACCACTTTCTCCATCATCGGCAGTCAATTTTGCAGTTTGAGTCCAATTACCATTGGCTTGACGAGTAAAGATGTATGCCGAGCCGCTATTACTACCCTTATCATCATCATATCGAGAACCGACAACTGCGGTATCACCATCAATAGAAACAGACATCCCAAATAAATCGTTGCTTTCTGCATCAGCAGCTTTGAGTTTGGCTGTCTGAGTCCAACTGCCGTTAGCTTGCTGGGTAAAGATATATGCTGCGCCGCTGTTACTACCGTTGTCGTCATCGCCACGAGCACCAACAATTGCTGTATTGCCATTAATAGCAATCGAACGACGACCAAGTTCATCACCACTTTCTCCATCATCAGCAGTTAGTTTAGCAGACTGAGTCCAGCTACCATTTGCTTGTTGGGTAAAGATGTATGCTGCACCGCTATTACTACCCTTATCGTCATCACCAAAAGCACCGATGACTACATTATTGCCGCTAATAGAAACAGAGCCAAATTCATCGCCCCTTGCACCATCAGCAGCAGTTAGTTTGGCAGACTGAGTCCAATTGCCATTGGCTTGACGAGTAAAGATGTATGCCGAGCCGCTATTGCTACCGTTATCGTCATCATATCTAGCACCAATAACCATAGTATCGTTATCAATACTGATACTGCGACCAAACTGGTCATTATTTGCTGCATCAGAAGCTGTCAGTTTAGCCGTTTCTATCCAGTTACCATCTGTATCTTTAGTAAAGATATATGCCGAACCGCTATTGGTAACATTGTCATCATCTAATAGAGCACCAATAACCATAGTCTCGCCATCAATTGCCACAGCCATACCAAACATATCGTTTGCTGCTGCATCAGAAGCTGTCAGTTTAGCAATTTGTTCGCCAACGGTGGGAAGATTTGTAGGAGTATCATCTGGAGTGACTGGAGAAATTTCGATACCTGAAAGGGTAACGGGTAGACCAGCAACATTAGAAAAGTCGAGGTCGAGTATTCCATCAACTACTTTAATATTGCTCAAAGTAGTAGTAATAGCTGTCAGAGGAGCAGCTTCAGCACCAAGCGCGACCATTATGTCATAGTTGTCGAGCATCAAGTTATTTTCTGCATAGACATCAAATACGCGACTACCAATCTGAGCATCACTTCTAGGCTCCATAAAGTGTAGAGCTACGTCATAAGTACCGTTAGACAGTTCGATATCATATGAAAAATTGTTACCAGCTCGCTTGCCATAGTGAATTTTATCGTTGTCAGTGTTGGCAATTTCTTGAGCTTTGTAATAAGCTGTGCCTCCAGAGAATCCATAATCTGCAGCCCAAACCTTTCCGTTAAGATCGGTAAATTCTCCACCACCAACGGCAATTCGATAAATTCCATCAGTAGAAGTAGCTGGAGCGAATAAAGAAATACCTTCGGGATTGAGTAAAAACTCAGGTATATAAACATTAGGATAGTCAGCAGAATTGAAGACTCCCAAATTAATACCATCCATTATTTCCCAGCGGGGATCTAACTCGGCAACAAATTGTACGATATGTTTTTCAGCAGTGTAGCGATCGGAGAATAGCTCGGCTAAAATAACGCCAATAGATCCGTTTGCCATCTGATGGTAACCAAAGGTTTCAAGGCGATGTTGTACCGCATCCTCATGCCAAACTAAGGAGTTGTTAAGATAATCGATAGGAATAGTGCCAATGCTATCTGTTTTAGTACCTTTAAGTAACAAAACATGACCTTCTTGCAAAGTAGGACGGACAGGATCGTCAGGAGCCGTACCATAAGTAATGTTTTTATTGTCGAGGTCTATTTTGAGCGAGCGATCGTCTAGCTCGATCTCAAAACGTCCAATCTCTAAGTCGGCACTAGTGAGAATTAAATCGTAATTGCGATCGAAGGTACTACCCATAAACTGACTCTGTGAAGCTTGGGCAGCAGTGAATCCAGAATCGATCAAAACATGAGCATAACCATTGGGTAGAGGATTGGGTTCGCCATTAGCAAGAGCCTCTTTGATAACAGTGTAAGGGTCGTCAAATCCTTGCTGACTGAGAGTGCCACTAGACCACTTTTTACGTAGATCGTACTGTTGGTCAAAACCGATAATTTCTAGATTAGCTAGCACCGTGTCAACTTGTACTTGTCGCCAAAGAACTCCATCGGCAGCATTAGCTTTAGGGTTGGTAGAAGCAATAAAGGTAGAGTTTTTAATGGTATAGCCTGGATAATATTGAGCACCCGTACCAACATCTCCGACTTCCCAGGCAGTAAAATTATTAATTACCGAACGTTCGTCATTAGTTCTCCCTCCGCCAATACCGATCATTTCTAAGCCACGAGTATCGGCAATAGACTCATTCCCTACAAAAACATTTAGTCCTGGCGCAAAAGGATGGATGCCGTCGGGACTATGAACGGATAATGGCTCTACCAAAACATTAGGATCGACGTTAATTTGATCTGGAGCACGAAACATGTAAAAGTAACCGTCTAATCCAGAGTTAGCTGAAACATTATCAACAACATTAATTAGCTTGCCCTGAAACCAAAATCCATCGCCAAAGTGACCCATATCGTGGTTTTTCCAAGATCCGCGTTTTTCGAGAATCGTAGTTAGATCGGTGCTGTTGTTCTCAAAGAGATATTTATCGCCTGAAGGAGTAAAAATACGGTCGTTGTAATCGGCACCATAAGTGTTGATGGCGATATTACGAGCCCAGGTACCTGTCTCATTACCTGTTTCAGCCATAAAACCTGTACCCAACACGCCGTAGGTAATATTGTCATAAAAATCAGCACTGCTATCGTGGCTGACAAAGCCCCAACCAGGACCTCCAGTAATTACCGAACCTTGTATTAAAGCGGTACTATCGGTTGCCGTGGCTCCAGCACGATGTAAATGAACGGCATAGCGACCACGTATATTAGTAATCTGATTGACAGGGGTTGTTACCCACTCGCCGTTTTCAGTTTTCCGCTCGGCATCTAGACCATCGAAGCCTTGGCGTTGAAAATCGTCGAGAACGTCATTTTTATTAGTGCGCCCTAAATCGTCAAAGGCAGCATATCTTACCTGCACGTCTTCATTGTGCATGAACATTACATGACCGAGGGTAGTGGCAACATCACCTACATCATCAGCTTCAAGCACGCCTTCAATTGAGATATCGGTAGAACTATGAACTTTGATATTGCGGGTTAAATTAGTTACATAGGCATCGAGTCCCTCGCGAGGGGTGTCATGGTTAAAATCTAAAGCGCGATCGAAAGTAATTTTATTACCATCAATTTGAGTAATTGTGCGAATTTCATCCTGGCTACCGAGAGATTCGCCTGTATTAGCTTCGCGTTCTACATAGTGTGTACCAACTATGACAATTCGATCGCCGACTTGCCAACCACTGGGAACATCTCCCAGTTCGATGCTGATATCTCCAGTCATAGCAACTTCGGATGCAGTAGTTTTGGCAAGTTTCTCCCGACCATTTATACGGACAGCACCATGAGTAACAATACCGAGAGATAATTGTTTGGGATCCCAGTTATATCTGCCAAGAACCCCAGCACCATCCTCAACTGTTTCATAGTCTCTGGTGCGACGAGTGCCAGCACCAGTATCGGTGACAGTAGCACCATCACTGTAATGTTGCATAGCTGCCATATTCCAACCTAATGCTCCCATTGCTTTATGAGCTTCAATATCAAAGGGGCGGATTTCGATATCGACGGTACCATCAGTAGTAGCGTCAGCATCAATTTCAAAATGACTTTTAGTAGTTGTATATAATGTATCGACAACAATTTTGGTATCTGTACCATTTTCTGCTGTGAAAGTTAAATTGCCATCTACTCGTAGGGCAAAAATTGGGGCATCGGAGTAGCCCTCATAAGTGACGCTAATATTTTCTGGGATATGGACAATTGCACCTGCTGTGGGAACTACACCATCTTTCCAAGTATTAGGATCGAACCAGCTGCCGCTAGCAATAGCGGTGTGAGTTGCAGTCTCGGTAGGAACTAAATCTAAAAGGGCTTGATGTTCGTTGGCTTTGCTTGTATCGTTGGGATGAGCCATTTGCCCAGCTTGCATATTTTCCATAATAATCCTCTGTAATTAGCAATAAATAATGATTTAAATAATGGTTTTATTAGTTGAAAACGCTTAATTTGATTAAATAACTAGATTTTTTTTGTATAGCGTTTTTACTTATCTATTGCTGATTATCAAAGAAACAAAGGTCTAAAATGTAAATATGCAATAAAGTTTAGGTATTTTTGTTTAAAGATTATGTCGTTATTTTGGTAATCCGATAAAGTACCGATAATTATTTAAAGCAACGATTAAAAATTTACGTATTTATCTTTGTATTTATCAAATTTATATTAAGTGGGCTATTGAAAGTTTTGTATTTTAATCCTCAAAAACACTGAAGTCTTCTAAAAGAAAAAAATACCGTACAAAGATCGAGTTCAATATTTATAGCAACTAGTTATAAGCAGACTAGTTTCGTTGAGTTATGCTTTCTCGAATATATTTATCGAGAGAGGTTCTGCTCGTTGCTCTATGTGTTGGTAATAGGCAAAATTGAAACAGTAAAAGTAACATTACTGAAAAATTAGTCTCACTCATCTACTTAAGAGTGTTATTAAATCGATCGCGACAAATGCAGTAGAGTTATGCCAAAATTTTAAAGACCAATTTTTAACTCAACAGTTGTTTGCTCCGAGAGCTTAAGTTAAGTTGAACTTTCATTTATGAGCAATAGCTTCCTCAAACGCATTCTGGTTTTTCCAACTGCAAAACAATTTGGCTCGCTTTATGAGAAAGAATTAATTAAGTAAATATGACTACAAAGATCGATACACGACAAAAGCGCGATCGCTTCTGGCTGTTTTTTAGCTTAATTAGTCTGAGTATTCTCTATCTCAACTTAATCTGGAGAACTACTACAGATCTAGATCGTCTAACAACAGATAGTTTATTTTGGGCGGTAATTCTATGGTCGCTCTGGTATAAGCGCGATCGATTCAGTTACGATAGCGGTCTAATTTCAAGCTTTGTAGGTTGGTTTTGGCTTTCAATAGTAATGACAAAAACTATTACCTTGTTTTGGTTTGAATCGACATTACTACCGATACTTCCCTTTAGTGCGGCGATCGCTCTAGCGGTTATAGCTTCTGGATTTAAAGGATTACTTCAGTATTGGCGAGAACTATTTTTTACCGCGTTCCTCTTTTTTCCTGTGGGAGCGATGGGATATTTTCTCGATCGCCAGACTGATATCTCCCTCTGGACAGCCAAAGTTGCTACTTATCTACTGTATTATTTTGGTTTTAATGTTGCCAATCAGGGGAATGAAGTGCTGCTTTTTTTGCCCAATTTTGGAGAGTTTCAAGCAACTATACTTTATCCGTGTACTGGAGGTCCAATGATTCTCTTGATGCTCAAGCTGGCTCTACTGCTGTCGATTTTGATGCCGTTAGAACAAACGCAACGCTTGTTTTTACCTGTTATCTCGATAGTGGTCGGATTTATTTTGGGAGTAATTCGAGTTTGTATTTTAACCCTGGCAATTCCCAAACCTGCTGAATTTGATTATTGGCATGGTTCTGAAGGTTCTCAAATCTTTTCTACTTTAGCCGTGGTTATCTTTTCACTCTTTTGCTACTGGATAGTGCAGCAGCGAGAACTAAAAATTGAAACCTAAAAATATCTTTTTTAAACTTTAAATTTTTAGCAGACAGCACCCAAATAAGATGAATAATATTGTAGGTAAACATCAGTGGCGCAGTTTGATTCATGCTGCTACTGGTATTAGTCTTGGCGCGATTGTTTTATCTAGTTTGTTTACACCAACAGTAGGCAATCGTCAGGTAAAATCGATGGCATTGCCCAACCGCATTGCTTTAAATTCGTGGCAACAAACCGCTCGTCAAACTTTGAAGGTCTCATCTGAGCCAGATAATAATAATGAAGAGATTGCGGTAGCAGCCAGCTATCACTACCGTCGTCAAGCATCCGATACCGACGATTCAGAAGTTAGAAAATATAAAAATCTAGTTCACCTGGAAGCAGAACTACGTTATATCGTGGGCACTAGAGGAGATATAAAAAAGTATATTGCTAGCTATACGGATACTAAGTCCCAAGATGTAGATAAAGGTAAACTAGTACGATTAGAAGACATCGGCTATCACTACCTATTTACCAGTGGCGATCGCGCCTATCTTAGTAGCTGTATTAGTCCCCGCAGCCAGAGTAATGTTACCCACCAGCAATTTTCACTCAATCGCTATCGACACGATCTCAAGCTTCAAGTGTGGTGGAATTGGCTCTGGGGAAATGCTAGTATTCGCGACCGTCGTTGTTTGTGGACTCATCTATCTATGTCAAAGGACAAAACTAATCTTCAGACAGCTTATGAAACTTTAGAAGCGGCTTGGATAGAATGGTATCGTTGGTGGCAGCCTCGTTTTCCTGGTTTGTAATCGCTAGATAATTTTTATTTTATAATTGTCAATCCCTACTTTAGAAATTTTGCCATTATACTGGACGAGTTTAAATTCTTAACTAGTTAAGCACAAAAACTAACCATGAATATTTCACAGGAGCGACAAATATTTTCTTCGGGAATTTTACGCTTAGTTGGCTATGGCTTACTAATCTTGGCATTAATCGACTTGTTTTTTTTGCTAATTCCACCACAGTTAATGAACCCTGTTTGGGAATTCCAAACTATAGGTGCAATTATCGAACGAATTCCCGTATCGCTTTTAGGCATAGTTTTGGTTTATTATGGCGAGAGAAGCGATCGCGCACCTATAGAATTTTTGATACTTAGGTGGTTGTCTCGACTATGTTTAATCGCATCAATAGTTTTGCTACTCATGATTCCACTAAGCATTACTAATAGCTTTCGTATTTATTACCAGCACAGCGCCGAAGTAAATAGTCGTGTTGTAGGACAAATAGATGCTATGGAAAGTTTTCAAGAACGCATTAAGTCAGCTAATTCTGCTAACGAGATTGGAGCGATTTTACAACAGCAAGCCAGTCAAAAAGTTAATATTACTGATTCTATAAATCCCGCTCGACTCAAAACTGAAATTGTCGAAAAACTACAAAACAAACAAATAGAGTTACGAAACAAATCCCAAGCTTTACGCTCGCAAAAACGCTCGGTTTTATTAAAAAGCTGTTTTAAGTGGAATCTCGGTGCTTTAATTTCTTCAATGTTATTCTTTTTTATTTGGAAAAGTACGCTTTGGGCACGTCTAGAAACCAATATGGAAGATTCATAGTTGAATTTAACTAGACAATCTACTTATTTATGACAGGAAAGATAAATTAGTAAAAATACTGAAGCTTTAAATACTAAAAAAAATTAGCATAAATGGGCAAAGTTACAGATTGCTTTTGCTATAAGACAGCTAGCTAGTAGCCTGTATCGCTTTTTTATGCTCGGTATATTTATCATTTAGTTCGTAACTATAGTTGTCAAATAAGATCGGATTTCTAGCTCTAAATTCAAAATATGAATAATAACATAATTAGACCAGACATCATCGATTTCAGTAACATAAATTCTCAGGAAACAAGTTTTTCCCTAGTAGATTTAAAACAAATCGTTTATCGTCGTTGGAAACCAGCTTTAGCAGTAGGCATTGTTGCTTTTACGGGATTCTTTTTATCAACTATTTTAAAAACCCCTCAATACCGCTCTGAGACACTAATTTTATTGGAAACTCCTCAAAATCAACAGGCAGCTTCCGTAGCACCAACCGAAACACCTGCAAGCAAATTTTACAGCATCAAAGATTTATCTACTGAAATTTTTGTGCTTCGCAGTAATTCTATGGTGGCAGGAGCAATAGATAATCTCAAAGATCGCTATCCTAATATTTCTGTATCTCAAGTTGTTGGTAATTTATCTATTTATCAAGCAGCAACCAATGAAATACCTACTGATGTACTGGTAGTTTCCTATACCGATGCCGACCCTGAAAAAGCCAAGGCTGTCTTGGAAGCTTTAGGCTCCACTTATGTAAATTATAGTCTAGAAAAGCAGCGATCGCAGGCAACTAAAGGAATTGAGTTTATCAACTCGCAACTACCCAAAGCTCAAGAAGAATTGGACGATGCAGCTAAAGCTTTACGTCAGTTTCGTCAGGTAAATCAAATAAATGACCCAGAAGCATCGGCAACTTTAGCTACGGGAACCAAGTTAACTATAGAAGAACAAATTCGGGGAACAGAAATAGCCATAGATTTGAAGCAAAAACAGGTAAAAGTTTTAGAAAAGCAGCTAGCAGAACTGGGTCAAGACTCTGAAATTATGGTAGCGGCATCAGTACTAGGACAAGACGGAGTCTATACCAATCTAGCTACAGAGCTTAAAGAGATCGAAACTCAATATAATTTGGGTAAAGTTAACTTTCGTGACAGCTATTATGTCATGGAAGACCTAAAAGAAAGACAAAAAGAACTTAAAAAGCTATTAAAAGAAAGAGCGCGACAAGTTCTGGGAAATTCGGTTTCTCCCGCCATAGTCGATCGCGTAGTTTTAGCTCAAGGAAATAATAATACAGCTTTAACACCGCAGACTGATGCTTCAGCAACTGCTGACAACACAGCCTCTAGTTCTCAATCCGATTCAGGAACGACAGCGAAAAACGCTCAAGAAGACATTAATTCTGAGGGTTCTATTCTGCTATCTTTTGCCAATCAAAAACTACGGTTGGAAACTGAAATTGCTACTCTACAAAGTGAATTGGCAGGTCTAAAACAAAGCAAACTACAAGCAGAAAATACTTTTCAAAGCATTCCCCAACTCCAGCAAACTTATACAGAACTACAGCGTCAACTAGGACTAAAATCTGAAGCATATAACTATTTATTAGGAAGACGACAAGAATTGGAAATTGCCGAAGCTGGAGAAACTGCACCTTGGCGTATTCTCAATGCTCCTTTTTTACCAAGTAAACCTGTTTCTCCAGACATCAAACAAGGATTGTTTATGTCTCTTGCTGCTGGGGTCTTTTTAGGAATTGCTACAGCTTTCATATTGCAACAACTCGACCAGCGCGTCAAACAAGTAGAAGAAGTCAAACAGTTAACTAAATTGCCCGTATTGGGAATTATTCCTAGAGTTGACGAACCACAAATTGACATCAACATTCACACAACTAGAAGATCTTACTCTTACTATTCATCTTTTACCGAAGGTCTGCGTTCTTTAGCCATGAATCTACGCTACCTAATGATTGAAACTGGTCGAATCAAAACCTTGGCTATAACTTCTTCTACTTCGGCAGAGGGTAAATCGACGATTACCCATAACCTGGGCTTGGTATTAGCTGAGTTTGGTTTGCGAGTACTGATTGTCGATGCAGATATGCGTAAACCAAAGATACACAAATTGGCTCAATTACCAAACCAAAGTGGATTGAGCGATGCGATTACTCAAGAAGAAGACTGGACTAACTACGTGCAAACAGGTACAGTAGAAAACCTCAGCATAATTACCTCTGGAGAAACTTCTCCCAACCCAATTGCTTTATTAAACTCCGACAAAATGAAGCAGTTAATTAACCAGTGGCAACAAGCATATGACTATGTACTTCTCGATACACCTCCTATTGGAGTAATTGCCGATGCCAAAAGTATTGCCAGTCAAATAGATAGCTTTCTCTTTATTGCAGGTATTCAAAGAGTCAATCGTAAGGCAATTGGTAACTCTTTAGAAATTTTACGGAGTAGTCAATGTAACATTGCTGGAGTTGTAGCTAATATGGTCGATCCTGAATTTGATTACTATGCTTACTCTTACTATGATTCTTACTACAATCAATCAGCTTCAAATGCTGATGGTAATGAAGATAGACAAGAATCAGAGAGTAGAATTAGCAACATTATGCAGCAGTTCCGCCGCCGTTAATTTTCATCTTGAGAATATACATAGCACAAACAAAATTACCTTCAATTCTTGGAAAATTTACTCAGCCAAGCCATGAAAAGATTGAGAAGTAAAAAAGTGTCGAAAAAATTGACAAATAAGTGGAATTCACGGGAAGTTATCTATACACCAGAAAGTCTGACTAGACATCCCAAACAAATGTTTTATAAGATGTGGCGAGACTTGCTAGCATCTAGAGAGTTAGCCTGGCGGTTGTTAGTTAGAGATATTAAGGCTAAATACCGTCAGTCAATTTTAGGAATTTTGTGGGCTATTATCCCAGCTGTAGTGACAGCAGCTAGCTTTACTTTTGCCAGAGAAAGCGGTGTGGTCAATATTGGTGCAACTGACTTACCCTATCCTGCTTATGTCATGTTTAGTATGACTTTGTGGCAAACTTTTACTGAAGCTCTTAACGGTCCGCTGCAAGCCGTAACTTCGGGAAAATCTATGTTAGCAAGAATTAATTTTCCTCGTGAAGCGTTGATTTTAACCAAGCTAGGAGAAGTCTTTTTTAATTTCGGAATCAAGCTAATTTTAATTATTTTGCTATTTATTTGGTTCAAAATGCCTATAGGTTGGAGTGTAATAATTGCACCTGTAGCTTTAATTCATTTAATTTTGTTAGGTACTTTTATAGGTTTGCTAATAGCACCGTTAGGAGTTTTATATCAAGACTTTTCTAAAGGTATTACCCTGGCTACGGGATTTTGGCTATTTTTAACTCCTGTTGTTTATCCAATGCCAAAACAGGGACTGTTTGGTACCATTGTCAATCTCAATCCAGTAACTCCATTACTAGTAACTACCAGAGAACTGGCAACTACTGGCATTGTTTCAGATCCAGTTGGCTTTTGGGTAGTTAGTGCAATCAGTTTGGGAGGATTACTATTCGCTTGGATGACTTACTGTGTGTCAATACCATATATAGTTGAGAGGATAAGTTCATAATGACTAGTACTATAGAACACAATATTTCTCAAAAGTTTCAAGATAACGACATCGTTCTCAAAGTTGAAAGTGTTTCTAAAAAGTTTTGTCGTGACTTAAAACGCTCTCTGTTTTATGGAGTACAAGACATTACTAGTGATTTATTAGGGTTGAGAGAAAATAGCGATAAATTAAGACCTAGCGAATTTTGGGCACTAGATAATGTTAGTTTTGAGTTACGACGAGGAGAGTCGGTAGGTTTAATAGGCAAAAACGGTAGCGGCAAATCGACTCTACTGCGAATTATTGCGGGCTTGATCAAACCCGATCTAGGAACGGTTAGAGTAAAAGGTAGAGTAGCACCTCTAATTGCTCTAGGCGCGGGGTTTAATCCTATTCTTACAGGCAGAGAAAATATTTATGCCAACATGTCCATTTTAGGATTATCTAAGAAAGAGATCGACGAACGCTTTGATGACGTGGTTGAGTTTGCCGAAATAAGTGAAGCGATAGATTCACCGGTGCAGACATATAGTTCGGGAATGGCAGCTAGACTAGGCTTTGCTAGTGCAATTTATACCGAGCCAGATATTCTTTTGATTGATGAAGTGTTGGCAGTAGGAGATATAAGGTTCAGACGCAAATGCCAACGTAAACTAGTCGCTTTGCTGCAAGCAGGCAAATCTTTTATCTTGGTCAGTCATAATTCTCAGTCGATATTAAACATCTGCCAATCGGCTGCATATCTTTCAAAAGGTAATTTAATCGACTCGGGCGACACCCACGAAATAATTACTAAATACGAAGAAGAGCTGTTTTTTATTGGCGGCGATAAAGCTTTTGGTTCGATGTTTTTACCAGAAAAGCTGGAGAGTGAAAGCTTGGGATTAGATGTCACCTCCGTACAGTTTAAAGACAATTCGGGTAACACAATAGAGACATTAACAAGTGGAGAATCGGTCACTTTATCTATAGGTTGTAAAGTTCATAAAGCAAGCAACAATATAAATTTATTTATTGCTATTAAAGAAATGATGGGAGAAAACGATCTGGTTTTACATCTAAGTAGCTTTAATGATGGTAAACCTCTAGCCTTACCTGTAGGAAAACACCAAATACAACTTCATTTACCGTATCTTGGCTTAAAACCAGGTCTATACAATTTAGATTTTTCTATTAAAGAAGGTTCAATTTGTGGTTTAGATAAAGTTCCATCTTTTAGATTCAAAGTGATCGGAAGAGAAAGTATGAGCAGATGTCTATTCTATCAACCAAGAGAATGGGGCGTTTTATGTAAACGATGATTCTACCATTTTCATTCAAGAAAAATTAATAATTAACTTACTTTGTTTTTTTAAAGAGGAATAACAAATGACATGAATTTACTCAAAACTTTTAAACACAAGATAAAAAACAAGCTCATTAATTTTTTTTTTGAAGCACTGAAACAAGAAGTACAAAACATATTTTTAACCGAGCCAATGATTGTAGGACCGAAAGAAAGACTGCATATATCAGAGAACGTAAAAAAAAATAATTTTCTGGTAAATACCAATTCTGGCGAGGTGTACGTAAATGATTATGTTTTTTTTGGCAAAAACGTGTGCTTGATTACTGGTACGCATGACTTTACCAAATTTGAAGATGAAAGAAGAAAGACAAGTCCCAAAGAGGGAAGAGATATAGTAATCGAGAAAGGAGTTTGGATTGCTACTAATGCAACTATAATCGGACCTTGCATTATCGGTAAAAACGCTGTAGTCGCTGCTGGGAGCGTAGTTACAAAAAATGTCGAGCCTTTTACTGTAGTTGGGGGAGTACCAGCAAAAATTATAAAACGTATTCAACAAAAAGAAGATGAATAAATAATTGTTAAAACTAAAATTTGCTCTTCTCATAGATTCTGTACACATCAAATTCATCTATCCACTTCATTACTCGATTAAATTACTATTCAAATAAGAAAAATAATCCAATGTCTAGTTCCGAACTAACAACACGAGTCAAGCCGATAAGTTGGTACAACTTTTTAAGTTGGGCGCGTGAAACAGCTATCAAAGATAAGAGAACATACTGCTATAAAAGTCGGTCGATGTCGGCTCGTCGATTTTGGTGTACGTTAAAACCAAATCTACGACAGCCAATTTTTATTGTTGGTTCTCCTCGTTCTGGTACTACATTTTTAGGCTCGTGTATAGCAGAACTACCAGAGATTTCTTATCATTTAGAGCCTGTAGCTACGAAAGCTGCAGCACGATATGTTTATGAAAATAAATGGAACAGTATTAAAGCCAAATGGTTTTATCGTACGGTGTATGCTTGGCTAATGCGACTCCATTTTGATGGCGACCTTCAATTTGCCGAAAAAACTCCTCGAAACTGTTTTCTAATAGACTTCTTGTATCGAACGTTTCCAGATGCAAAGTTTATACATATAATTCGAGATGGCAGAGATGCTGCACTTTCCCATAGCAAAAAACCTTGGTTGCAGGCTGCTTCAGCTAAATCTGGAAAAAGAGAAACTGCTGGTTATTTACACGGTCCTTATGCTCGTTTTTGGATCGAAGCAGAACGCAAACATGAGTTTGAAGAAACTAGCGATATTCATCGCTGCATTTGGACATGGCGATGTCATATTGAAGCCATATTGGCACAAACGGCTAATTTGCCAGATTCCCAATATTACGAACTGCGTTATGAGGCCCTGGTAAACAAACCAAAAGAAGAAGCCGAACGTTTACTGAACTTTTTAAACATTGTCGATTCCGATTCACGAAATTTACTCTATCAGGAATTTGCTCGTGCCAATACTAATTCGTTAGGTCGATGGCAACAAGAATTATCGCCACAACAACTCGAACAAATTGAGATGGAGGCTGGCTCTATTCTACAAAAATTAGGTTATCTCGATTAGCTATTTTGGCGTTGCTGAATCGGGGTATGATTCTACAACTAATCTCGCTTAATATAAATTCACAAACAGTTTCTCAAGTGAATAAACAATCTATGAAAACTTTATTTATTACTCGTCATTTACCTTATCCTCCCATGGGAGGAGCAGCTTTACGCAATTGGCAAAATATAAATGTTATGCTGTATTTTGGTTCAATAGGGGTAATTTCTATCCAAGCGAATAATTCAAAAGATGATGCAAAGTATCCCGATCCACCTGAAGTTAGCTTATGTAAAAATTACTGTGTATCACAAATTCCTCAAAAAAACTCTGGTTGGCAAAAAATCAAAAATAAATTATGGTTTTTACAGCCTAAAACGCATCCTTGGACTAATAAACTTTATTCAGAGAAAGTAGCTCAAGAATTAGAAGATGTATTAAGAAAATTCAAGCCTAAAATAATAGTCTTTGAGGAACTTTGGCTGTTTCCTTATCTAAAAAGACTGAAAAAACACAAATGTTATTTTATATACGACACTCATAATATAGAAGCATCTCTAAGACAACAAATATATGGTTCGGTTCGAGGTATTAAATCCAAGATCGAATCGGCTTTTTTGCTAACTAAAGTTAAAGCTATTGAGTCTAGTTTTGTCCGTCAAGTCGATCGAGTTTGGGTATGTAGTGATGATGATGCTGCTTTGATGCAAAAATTATACGGTAAAAAATCTCACCCTCAAGTAGTTCCCAATGGAATTAATATTTCCGACTATGAGACTATAAAATTGGGTAATTGTCCTCTACCTAAAAACTTTCAAATTACACCTCATACTATAATTTTTATTGGTGCATTTAGTTATACACCTAATGCTGTAGCTGCCCAAATACTAATAAAGCAAATTTTTCCTGAATTACAGAAAAATTATTCAGACTGCCATCTACTGTTAGTCGGTCGCGAACCAACTAAACAGATGAAACAAGCAGCACAGAATAATCCTGGGATTACAGTAACTGGTAAAGTTACAGATATTCGTCCTTATTTAGCTGCTGCGAGTGTAGCAGTTGTGCCTCTACTCCAAGGAGGCGGAACTCGTTTCAAAATTTTAGAAGCCTTTGCTGCAGGTCGTCCAGTGGTAAGTACCTCTAAGGGTGCAGAAGGTTTAACAGCGCAAGATGAAGAACATTTATTGATTAGAAATACAACTGAAGATATTGTGGCAGGAGTTAGTCAGCTTTGGTCTAATTCTTTTTTGAGACAAAAATTGGTTGATTCTGCTTATGAGCTTGTTAAAGCAAAATATTCTTGGGAATCGGTTAATCTTAAGGTACAAAAAATACTAGAGCATATCTGAAGAAATATAATTAGATATTTACAATTATAGCGATCGCTTTTTAAGCTAGCAATAAAAATGGCTTATAACTGAGCTAATCATAGTTAACAAATAGCTTATTTAATATTTATTATTTACAATTTTTAGTCATATTTTTAAACAAATTAAATCGACAAATAATCAATAAATGAAGATATTTAGTTCGTCAAAAAGAAGATTTTTTTTAGTTGGATGTCCACGTTCGGGAACAACACTTCTACAAAGTCTTTTAACCGCACATCCACAGGTTGCTTCTTTTCCTGAATCTCATTTTTTTAGGTATCTTATTCCGAAGCACAACACAAAACGTTATAAATTAGGAATTGCTTCTCTTGAAGCTAGAATAAGATTTCAGGAATTTCTTAAAGAAATCGATCGTGAAGATATGCTTTCATACCTATCCCGATTTGCTATTTTTCAATATCAGCATATTCAAGCATTTTTGAACGTTTTAGATACAACAACTCAACAACAGGAAAAAAGTATTTGGATTGAAAAAACTCCAGGTCATGTACGCTATGTTGACTACATTGAAAAATACATTAAAGAAGTCAAATTTATTCATATAATTCGTAATGGTACAGATGTAATATCTTCTCTATATGAAGTAAGTCGTAAATATCCACAGACTTGGCATGAACCCTGGAGTATAGATAAGTGCATTAATCAATGGAAACAAGATGTACAAATCAGCCTTAGTTGTCAAGACAAACTCAATCATGTTTTAGTTCAATATGAACAGTTGGTACATAATCCTGCCTTAGTTCTTGATAAAATTTGTGACTTCATAAACATTTCTTTTGATGAAGCAATGCTAGAAAACTATACAATAGCTACCAAAAAAATAGTTTTAGAAAATGAGCCTTGGAAAATATCAGTAGGAGAAGCTATTGATAACAAAAATGGACAAAAATTTAATAAATTATTTTCTTCAGAACAAAAGTCCTATATTTTAAAACATTTAGAAGTTGTCCAGAAACAAATTAAGAGCTTGTGATAGCAAACCAAGTACAGCTATTTTATTCTAAATTACGACATTTTATGCATTCACGGAAATACGTTATTTTAAGTTTCATTAGTATTTGTTTATCGGTGTCTTAAAGCACCTAAATTTATTGCTCAAAACTAGAATGAAATAACCATGGTTACAACTCTAAAATTGAGTCAAGATTAAAACCTTAGTGTTTGACGTTGCAACATTAAACAAATAGCTTGTTTCGTGTTTTTACATGTATTAATTTAATAGTTATAGTTTAAAACAAAAGTCAATTATTTATTGCACGGTAAATAAAATAAAAATATATTTTATTTCTATCAAACAAAAACAATGTAAAATGGTTAATTCTAAACTTAAAATCGAAGTTCTTACACCTCGCCTACAATCAAATGAAAATAAATATTTGACTTGTTTATGGTCTTCTCTCAATGATTATAATGTGCAGATTAACGCTTTTTCAATTTTATGTAGTTTTTTTGAGCTTTTATTAGAGAAACATCACAATAAGATTATTCATCTTCATTGGGTTAGAGTATTATGCTTTTTTGACTCAAAAAATAAATATAAAACTTTAATATATTTTCTTATAACTATTCGTAATCTTATTACTCTTAGGCTCCTTGGCAACAAAATAGTTTGGACTGTTCATAATACTCATACACATAACAACAATTTTCCAGTTCTCGAACATATTTTGCGTTGGTTTTTAAGTCGCATTTGTAGTGACATTATTGTAATGAGCGAGTATAGTCGAAAAGAATTTGCGCATATGTATGGACGAACAAAACAAGTTCACATAATTCCCCATGGTAACTATATTGGTTCTTATCCCAATCAAGTTAGTAGATCGGATGCTCGACTCAGATTAGGTATTGCTCCGAAGCGCAAAGTAATACTGTATTTTGGGATGGTGAGACATTATAAAGGAATAAATAATTTAATCGCTGCATTTAATCAAATTGAAAACCCAAATGTGATTTTATTAATAGCGGGAATTCCTTTCGATCGCGATTTGTGTGCAGAAATCGAGCAAGCTGCTCGGAAAAATCCCAAAATTCAGCTTCGACTCGAATATATTCCAGATGAGGATATACAAATATACATGAATGCTTGCGACTGGGTCGTCTTACCATATCAAAAAATACTTAACTCTGGTTCGGTTTTGTTGGCATTATCATTTGCTCGACCTGTTATTGCTCCTCAAAAAGGAAGTATTCCCGAACTTATTAGTAATAAAAAACAGGGTTATTGCTATGACAAAGATTGCAATCTCTTAGCCACGATTAATAATGCCTTAGCTACTACCGATGAAGAATGGGAGGAAATGTGTACTCAAGCTTATGCACTTGCTCAAAAGTATGACTGGTCGAAAATTGGATATCAACTCTATCAAATTTATTCATACTGAAAGTAATAGGAGATTTAAGAAATGCTAATTGAAGCTAAAAAAGATACTACATCCACATCGAGAAATGAACCAATTTTCATCTTAGGAATCAGTCAAAGAAGTGGCACAAACTTTGTTAGCGATCTGTTGGCTCTACATCCAGATTGTGATGCCACACTAATTCCAGAAGATTTTTTTATGGCTTACGCCGATTTATTAATTAAATTTGCTAATTCCCTCGATCGCCATTTGCGATATTGGGAGATAGATAAAATTGTAGGTTCACCAGAAAAAATATATGAATCTTTTGGCAATACTCTATCTACTTTTTTAAATTCTCAGGGAACTAAAAGTGATTTAATTGACTATAAAAATAAAACAGAGAATTTGAATGATTTTACAAAATCCACTAAAAGAAGAATAACTAAAACTCCTAGCGTTAAAAATCTATCTCACTTTTTTCATTTTTTTCCTAATTCTCCTTTACTTATTATAGTTCGTGATGGACGTGCAGTAGTTGAATCGAGTGTAAAAACCTTCAACAGAGGTTATGAGTATGAAATGAGAGCCTGGGCAGAAGCTGCTCGTACCATCATTCAAGCCAAGTCTGAATTTGATAAACTAAATCGCAAATATTTAATAGTTAAATACGAAGAAATTTTCACTAACACAGAACAAGAATTAAACAAAATTTTTTCTTTCTTGGACTTGAATGCAGAAAATTATGATTTTGAAAAAGCATTGAATTTACCAATTAGAGGTTCTTCAGAACTAAAAGAAAAGACAGGAAAAGTGCATTGGAACAAAGTAGAAAAAAGCCAAAAGTTTAATCCTTTAGTTCGATATAGCAACTGGGATCGAAGCCTGCACACAAGATTCAACTGGATTGCTGGAAATTATTTGGAAATGTTGGGCTATACTCAACAGACTAATTTTGATAACGAATTTTGGTGGAACTTATGGAATAAATGGTTGGATATTAAACATTTAGGTTTTAAAGGGATTTACAGAAAATTTAGATCTAAAATTACTGAGCATTTAAGGATTGAAAAAAACTCATAATATTTTTTTATTTTTTATGTTTAATCTATAAAAAAATGAATTACAGCAAAAAAGAATTAGAAAATATTATTGTTAGCGTGGTTATTCCTACTTATAACCGCGCCAATATACTCAGTCAGACAGTAAATAGCGTACTAAAACAAACGCATCAAAATTTAGAAATTATCATAGTTGACGATCGCTCTACAGATAATACCGAAACAGTTGTTAGCAGTATAAACGATTCTAGAATTCGTTATTTTTGCCATTCAACAAATAAAGGAGGTGCAGCAGCACGTAATATGGGTATTGAAGCAGCTAAAGGAGAATATATTGCTTTTTTAGATTCAGATGATGCTTGGGTTGCTAACAAACTAGAACTGCAACTTGCTGCGATTCAAAAATTTGATTGTCCAGAAAAAATAATAAGTTATACTCAAGTTTTTAATAGCGCATCTGGTATTTCCGAATCTACTTTTACCTCTTTTGACGAGCGTTTTATCTTTCCTAAACGAGGTAAAAAATCAACTGAATCTCTGGGAGATTACTTGTTCTGCGATCGAGGTATAGCGCAAACCAGCACTTTACTAATGCATAGATCTTTGGCACTGGCTACCCGTTTTCGAGAAAGCTTGAGAAAACATCAAGATTGGGATTTTTGTCTGCGACTGGAAGCCGCAGGAGCAATTTTTTCTTTTATACAAAAACCGCTTGTTATTTGGAATGGCGATCCCAATTTAGAACACGTTGGCAGAATATCTGATTATCGACTTTCGGAAAGCTTTATTAATCAATGTCGAGTCTATGTTTCATCTAAAGCTGCTACTGCTTTTTTATTAGATAAAGTTATTCCGTTTTTAATTCAGAGTAAAACAAGAAAATTATATTGTCAAATAATATTTTGCCAAGCATTAATACATCGTTTGATTTCTGGAAAATATTTTATCATAGTTACTGCTCGGTTATGGTTGGGAAAGATTAAAACATTACGCAAACTAAATTCATTAAGAAAAACGGTTTTTCCTTGAAAACAACTAAGAATAAGCGACTATATATATAAAAATAAATACACGCGAATTGTATTAAATATAAACAATTACTTTAACAATTTAAAAATATATTGTTAATTATTAAATAGCTTTATGAATAAACCAATTCCAAAAGTCAGTGTTTTGATGTGTGTTTACAATGGGGAAACTCATCTGAAAGAAGCTGTAAACAGTATTCTAAAGCAAACTTTCAAAGACTTTGAATTTGTTATTGTGGATGATGGTTCGACAGATAGCAGTTGGCAAATTCTTAACGAGTATAGTATTAAAGATTCTCGCATTGTCCTCGTTCAGAATCAAGAAAACCTTGGTTTAGAAAAATCTTTAAATAAAGGATTAGCTGCAACTACAGGAAAATATCTTGCCCGACAGGACGCGGATGATATTTCCTTTCCAGAGCGTTTACAACTACAAGTAAACTTTTTAGATACACATCAACAAGTTGGAGCCGTAGGATCTTCTATAGAATTTATCGATCGCCAGGGTAAAGTATTAAGCAAACAAAACTTACCTGAAGACCATGACAGCTTACAAAGTTTGCTTTTAATTAATAACTGTTTGTGGCATTCATCAATGACAGTTAGAAATAGTCTCCTTAAAGAATTGGGAGGATATAACGAGCAGATGCTTCATGCAGAAGATTACGATCTTTGGTGGCGGATAAGTTGTAACTCTTGTTTGGCAACACTTCCCGATGTTCTCCTACATTACAGACAAGACAATTCTGCTGCTATTACCAAGCTCAAACGCAAAAAACAGCTACAGTGTTCCCAACAAATTTCTTATAAAGCTATAAATCAATGTTTGCAAGATCGAGATTTATCATCTTTGAACGAAAAAGCTCACGAACGACTATGGTGGACATATTTAGAACTGATAGATAGGCAATCTTACAAAAAGTGGTGGTATGACGAACGCGGAAAAAGCGGTTTGCTTCAACAGCAAGATTTTAGGTGCCTAAAACCGTTTTGGAATCTATTGGTCAATCGTCCTGCGGGAACCAAGATTTGGGGAACTAGATTTTATCAATTAAGCAATCATCTTTTACGTAGCAGACAAACTTTAGTTGGATTGCAGTTGTTATGGATTTTAAAAACTAAATTAAATATATCTATTCAATGGAACACTACTATAAAAGCTTTAATTAAACCATATCTTCCAGGTATAAAACAGATAAATCGATTTTATAGAAATCATCATTTTCTAAAACCTAAAATTGACAGAATTTAAGCGCTCGCTGTATTTATCAACAAACTCTAACCATGAAAGTTCTGCATATCAATCAATCAGATATTACTGGCGGTGCTGCGATCGCAGGATATAGACTTCACCAAGAGTTACTAGAACACGGCATTGATTCTCGTCTGCTAGTAGGAAAAGCTCAAACAAAAAGCGATCGCGTCGCTACAGTTCCTCTAAAACAGCGTTGGGACAACCAATTATCTCGTTTTACTCGCCCTTTGGGACTCAACTATCTCAATGTTATCGGTAGTTTCAATATTCCACAGCACAACTTTTATCAAGATGCAGATATTCTTAACTTTCATAATTTGCATACTGGTTATTTCAATTATCTAACTGTTCCTGCTTTAACTAAACACAAACCAGCTATTTTTACTCTCCACGATATGTGGAGTTTTACGGGGCATTGTATCTATAGCTATGATTGCGATCGTTGGAAACACGGTTGCGGCAAATGTCCTTATTTAAATAGCTATCCCTCCATACGTAGAGATAATACTAACTGGGAATGGAAGCTTAAAAATTGGGTATATAGTCGTTCTAATCTAGTCATAGTTACTCCGAGCAAATGGCTGTCAGAGCAAGCTAAACAAAGTATGCTCGCTCGCTTTGAGATACATCACATTCCTAATGGAATTGATACCGAAGTCTACCAACCAATAGATTCCGAACAATGTAAATCTGTATTGGGAATTCCAAAATTTAAAAAAGTGCTGATGTTTGGCGCAGATAGCCTTAAAGATTCGCGCAAAGGTAAAGATTTGTTAATCACAGCTTTGCAAAACCTACCTGCCGAGCTTAAAAAAGAAGCTGTATTGCTAACTATTGGTAGCGGTGGCGAAACTATAGAATCAACTATTGGCATTTCCACTGTCAATCTGGGTTACATCAGTAGCGATCGCTTAAAAGCCATTGCCTATTCTGCTGCCGAGTTATTTGTCTTTCCCACTCGTGCTGATAATCTTCCTTTGACTTTGCAAGAAAGCATGGCTTGCGGTACCCCGATGGTATCTTTTAAAGTTGGCGGTGTTCCGGATTTAGTACGTCATGGCATCACAGGTTATTCAGCTACTCCCGAAGACGAACGAGATTTTGGTAACGGTATAAAGCAATTACTTCAAGACGATCTCTTAAGAGAACGTATGAGTCAAAATTGTCGGGCGATCGCGCTTTCAGAATATTCCCTCGAACTTCAAGTTCAAAGATATGTTCGGCTATATCAACAAGCTTTGCAAAATTGAATACATGTATTAATGCTGAATTGATTGAAAATTAGAAATTTATTGGTGCAAATCACATGAAAAAACTACTAGTTACTGGATCTTCAGGTTTAATCGGTTCGGAAGTTTGTATTTACTTTGCCAGTCAAGGATGGGCAATTCACGGTATTGATAATAATCAAAGAGCGGTCTTTTTTGGTTCTCAAGGAGATACTCGCTGGAATCAACAGAGATTACAATCGTCTATTAAAAATTTCACCCATCACGAACTAGATATTCGCGATCGCCAAGGTATTCTAGAGTTATTTGAAAGCTTGCGTCCCGATGCGATCGTCCACACTGCCGCCCAACCCAGTCACGACCGCGCTGCGGCGATCCCTTATGATGACTTTGATACTAATGCCGTAGGTACTTTAAATTTACTCGAAGCAACTCGTAGATTCGTTCCTGACATTCCCTTCGTACATTTGTCTACTAACAAAGTCTATGGCGATGCTCCCAATGAAATTTCTATGAACGAGACAGAAACTCGTTGGTGCTATAGCGATCCCACTTACGAACAGGGTATTCCCGAAACTTTTCGCATCGACCAGTCCAAACATTCACTGTTTGGAGCCTCAAAAGTAGCGGCAGATATTATGGTGCAAGAGTACGGTCGCTACTTTGGGCTTAAAACCTGCTGTTTGCGTGGTGGCTGTCTTACAGGTCCCAATCATAGTGGCGTAGAGCTTCACGGTTTCTTAAGCTATTTAGTCAAATCTAATTTAGAAGGTCGTACCTATAAAATCTTTGGCTACAAGGGAAAACAGGTGAGAGACAACATTCACTCTTATGATGTCGCTCGTTTTATTGAAGAATTTATCGCCAATCCTCGTAGTGGAGAAGTCTATAACTTAGGTGGTGGCAAAGACAATACCTGTTCGATTTTAGAAGCCTTTGCTATGGTAGAAAGCCTTACCAATAAAAAAATGCAGTACGAATATTTAGCCTTAAATCGCGAAGGCGATCACATTTGTTACTACAGCGATTTGAGGAAAATCAAAGACCACTATCCCAACTGGTCGATTACCAAGCCTTTAGATACAATTTTTGCTGAAATTGTTACGGGTTGGTCGAGCAGACTTCAGTATGCCAAAGCATAAATACAACCAGCATAAACAAAATTTATGAACGATCTACCTCGGCTTTTAATAGTCAGCGAAGCAACATTAAGTGAAGATAGCAGAGGAGCGAACCGAACGCTGGCTAATCTATTTGAGAATTATCCTCGCGATCGCCTCATGGTTTATGCTCCTGCCGAGCAACTAAAAAACGAACCGACATCTACTCGACTTGCCTCGCGTTCTAACTCTTTTAAAGGGTCTTTTTTACCACCCGTTCGCAATCGTCTTGGTAAATTTATCAATCCTCTAATTACAGCCATTAATTTACAGTTACTCGATTGGTTGCCAATTGAAAATCGAGAAAGTCTTGAAGATTTTAGACCAGAAGTAATCTTAATTTGTCCGATTACGACTCGCTGTCTGCTGATGGGCTATAAAGTAGCTATGTATTTCGATTGCCCATTTGCGATTTACTTTATGGATGACTGGATCGCAACCGATCGCACATCATGGTTATCTAGCGGAGTACAGAAGCTTTCTGATTGGCTGTTAGCTGAATCGACTGGTTGGCTAATGATTAGCGAGCAACTTCAAGATAGTTTGTCCAAGCGATATCAAATCGTACCCCAGCAGTCGGAGATCGTACACAATCCCGTCGATTTATCCGATAAACAAACGCCCGACTTTGAGATTTCGCAAGCAACTACATTTAAAGTACTTTATGCAGGTTCAATTTTCGCTATGCACTACGATGCCATAGCCGTTATAGCCGAAGCAATCTATCATTTGAGGCAAGAAGGAAAAGATATCGAACTCGTTCTTCATACTTCTGAAAAATTCTGGCAGCAGTACCAGGATAGTTGGCACAAATGGCAAGTAACAAAAGGTGGCTTTATTCCTTACGAACAGTTAAATCAGTGCCTACAACAAGGAAATTTACTATTAGTTGCTTCCTCATTTTTGCCAGAGCATAAGTATATGACTAATAGTTCGGTACAAACCAAAATTACTGACTATATGGCATCTGGAACACCAATTTTTGCTAGTGGACCTAATTATTCAGCCTGCAATAATTTTATTAAAAAACATGATTGCGGTTTGGTTTGCGAAACTAATAAAGTATCAGAAGTTAAAAAATATCTTCTAGAACAAATATCAAATCAGCAGCTAAATCAAAAATATGCGGCTACTGCTTTTAAAGTTCTCGAAGAAAAATTTGAAAAACAGCGAGTTAGTCAAAGACTCTATGAGTTTATTAAAAGCTTAAGTAATAACGCCAAAAAACAATACAATTACTGAGAAAAATAAAAAATGATAAAAAGTCTCGTTAATAATGTGGTGTATGGCAAAAAAGCTTTTCAGCCTCTATTTGAAAAACTGCATTTCATTTCTTTGTATGGAATGAATATTGGTTCGCCTACTGATGTAAAAACTAGCGGTGAACTTTTTGCTATTTCTTTAATCCTAGAAAAATTTCAAGAGGAAGAATTTGTAATAGTATTTGATGTTGGAGCTAATCAGGGGGAATTTACCAAGGCTGTTTTGTCGGGATTAAAAAAAATCAAACGTAAGTTAAAAATTTTTGCTTTCGAGCCTCAAAAGGAAGCATATACAAACTTCAAAGAAAATATAAAAAGCTCTAATGTCGCAGTCTATAACTATGGTTTTAGCGATACTAAAGGTAAAAAAACTTTTTTTCAAAACAATGAAATTTCAACTCTTTCCTCTTTGTATACAACTGATGCTTTATACGAGCCAAAATTTGACAAAGAGCGATTGGAAATCGAGCTAACTACTATAGACGATTTTGTTGAAAAAAAACAAATTTCTAAAATCCATTACCTGAAAATAGATGTAGAAGGACATGAATTTAGTATTTTACAGGGTGCTAAACATGCTTTGCAAAATAACAAGATCGAAATAATACAGTTTGAATTTGGCAATGTTAATGCTATTGCTAAAGTGTTTATGAAAGATTTTTTCGATCTTTTAGGCGACCGCTACGATATATATAGACTTCTAAAAGATGGTATTCAAAAAATATCTAAATATGACGGAAAAATTGAAATATATCAAACGACAATCTACTTAGCGATCGACAAAAAGTTAGTTATTTAATTTTATACTTTAATTTTTATGAATCAGACGTTTTCTCCTTTAATTGGCTCTACTCGTAATTCTTTGGTAAAGCTATATCACTCTATACCAGGAGTCAGAAATAGTATTGGTTTACCATCGGGCTTTTATGCTTCGTTTATCGATTGGATTCAACAAATTCAGACTGACGACAATACAACAGTAAATTGCCAAGAAATTTACTCACGACATAAAATTTTTCGCTCGCAGCCAAAAACTATTGAATCGACCATTCATAAAAATTTTGCAATTAGTAATGTTAACTATTCATTTGAGAGTGCTTCTGTATCTCTAATTGAAGCTAAAACAACCGATGGATTTAAATTATGGGGACCTAATGGGGCAGTAATTACTCCAGATAATAAGTTGGTAGTAGATTCTCCAGGTGAATTTTATGTCGATCCTACTCAGGGTTACGACCATTCGGTATTTTTACAGTGGCGATTGCCGCCTTTGTCAGAGATAAAAGGTAAGGTAGCTGTCTTGTCGGCACCTGGAAGCCATAGCTATTTTCATTGGATGTTGAATACTTTGCCTCGTTTTCATTTATTAGAGGCTGGAGGAGTCGATTTAAATTCCATAGATCGTTTTATTTTAAGTAAAAATTGTCATACTAAATTCCATTTAGAAACACTTAATGCTTTAAATATCTCTCAAGAAAAAATAATTCTTGCAGATTGGCAATTTCATGCCAAGGTAGAGCATCTAGTAATTCCCCATGGTCTTTGTTTGCCAGCAGAGCCAACGTCAGAAGATGTTTTACGCTATAAAAAATATGGCAGTTTTACGGGAAACGTTCCCCGTTGGGCTTGTGACTTTGTCAGAAAACTCTTTTTGCCGTCAACTGCTTTTGCTTCTCCTACTCCAAAAAGTAGAAAAATTTATATTACCCGTAAAACCTCAATAAGAAAAGTTCTCAACGAACCAGAAGTCATTGAATTTTTGACCGAACATGGTTTTGAGACTGTTGACTTGGCTGAATTTTCCATTGCCGAACAGGCAAAACTGCTAAATTCTGCATCGGCTGTAGTAGCAGTTCATGGTGCTGGATTGACTAATGTTGTATTTTGCCGAGAAGGAACGAAGGTAATTGAAATCTTTCCTCAAGACTATGTCAAATTAACCTATTGGGGTCTGTGCAATATTCTCAACTTAGACTACTATTATGCGATCGGTGAAGTAGAACAAAGTGTAGATGAATCTGATGACTATGCTGCCAGACAACAAAATTTATTAATTCCTATTAAAAAATTATCTGAATTACTAAATAAAGCTGATTACTTTTTAAAAGGGAATATTCCAAGCAAACCATGAATTATTAATAAACAAACTAGATCGCGGTCGAAAAGACAAAAAAAATTAATGCTGATATTGTAGTAGGTTTTAAAATAGCATTAAAACAAATGTAATTTTATGTTTGCAAGTTAAGATTTGCAATAAAAAAGCACTATACGAATTAATTTGCAGTTTATTATAAATAGAAATGAACGGTACTATTATTTTTACTCATATTCCTAAAACTAGTGGCACTTCTTTTAGAAAACATTCAATCGATCCCAATTTTGATGCTAGAGAAATTTATGAAGGTAAAGGTAGGCTAGCTTTAATTACTAAACTAAATAAGAGAAAAATTAAAATTATCCAGGGACATATTAGGTTTGGTATTCATCGTTATATTGCCTGCAGACCTATATATATAACTTTTTTCAGAGATCCAATTCAAAGAGCCATTTCAGAATACTTTTTTATCAAACAGTCAAAATATTCTACTTATACTCATCCCGACCATGCACTAGTTGAGAATTTGCCATTACAGGATTTTTTTAAACTAAAGTATAGAGATAATTTACAAACTAGGTTTATTGCTGGTTATGGATATGACAAAATAATTGGCAATTCCGAAAAACTGTTGGACAAAGCAATAGAAAATTTAGATAAATGTTATAAAGTTATTGGAATTAAAGAAAGATTTGATGAATCATTGTGTTGCTTTCAAAACTATTTTGACTGGAAGCAAGTAAAAGATCGAGATTATCTAGAAAAGAAAACTTTAGTAAAAAGTAAAATTGAAGATCTCGATGCAAATGTTTTGGAATCTCTTCATCAGTCCCACGTTTTAGACTTAAAACTTTACGAATATGCTACAGCCAAATTCGAGCAGCAGTTAAGCAATTTAAAAGTTTAGCTATATACAAACTATGAATCCAACGATAATTCCTTTATTTTCAGTTATTATTCCTACCTATCAGCGCAATGATTTATTAGCAAAATGTTTGGATTGCTTGGCTCCTAATGTTCAAACATTATCAACCGAAAGCTATGAAGTAATTGTAACTGACGACGGTTTTAATACTACTGCCGAGGGGCTAATTCGCGAGCGATATCCGTGGGCAAAATGGGTTTCAGGTTCTCGCAAAGGTCCAGCAGCCAATCGTAATAACGGAGCTAAATATGCTAGAGGAAAATGGTTAGTATTTACGGATGACGATTGTTTGCCCGATCGCCACTGGCTAGAAGCTTATGCTAAAGCTATAGTTGATGAATCTAATTATCAAGTTTTTGAAGGCAGAACTTATGTAAATCGTCCTAAAAAAAGTTTATCTGAAGTCTCTCCTATTAACGAGACAGGAGGATATTTATGGTCGTGTAACTTTGCCATCGAAAGAAGACTATTTGAGTCGATTGATGGTTTTGACGAGCGATTTCCTTATGCAGCAATGGAAGATGTCGATCTAAACTACAGGTTAACAAAAGAAGGATATAAATCATTTTTTGTTAATAGTGCCTCTGTTTGTCATCCTTGGAGAAAAATGGGAGAATGGCAGAAATTAAAACAGCATCAAAAATCGACATTAATTTATTTGTCCATACATCCTGAAGAATCAAATAGACTCAACAAAGTATATTATCTTAGAGCTTTTTTAAAAGATTTAATTTTAGAAATCATACCAGGTATCTTAAAATATCGCGGCGCAGGTGCAACTTTTGCTTTGCTCAAGCTTTGGCTATTTTTAGAAAATATGTTGTTAGTCAAACCGCCTTTGGATAGAAAACTAGAGTTTTAGAGATATTACCCTTGGCAAATCATTTTTTAACTTAGATTAAAAGTTGCTAAAAATCTTCGATTTAGCTATTAGATAGGCGATCGAGTCGCTCGAAAAATTACAGCAAAAATAGATAGGTATGGCGATCGCTAAAATAATTCAAATCGTTCCTCGCGTTCCTCCAGCAACTGATGGTGTTGGAGATTATGCTCTTAACTTAGCTCGGAAACTTCGCCAGGATCGCGAGATCGATACCCATTTTATCGTTGGCGATCGCACTTGGACTGGAGCAAATACTCTTGAAGGTTTTTCGATTAGCAAGTTAACATCTTCTACTGCTAAATCTTTATCGTTCGCGCTATCCCAAAAGCAAGCAGAGGCAATTTTACTGCACTACGTTGGTTATGGTTATGCCAAAAGAGGCTGTCCGACTTGGTTGGTAAATGGTTTACAAAACTGGCGCGATTTTAGTCCTAAAAGCCAGCTAGTAACCATGTTTCATGAAGTTTATGCCGCAGGAGAACCACCATGGACGAGTGCTTTTTGGCTATTTTGGCTGCAAAAAAAATTGGCTGCCAGGCTCGTGCAATTGAGCGATCGCGTTTTAACTAATAAAAAGCTCTACAGTCAAATTTTGAACGGCTTGAGTCGGGGTAAACATTTAGATATTCCAGCACTACCCGTTTTTTCTAACATTGGTGAAGCCAGGCAACTATCTCGTCTATCGGAACGTCAGCCTTGGCTGGTTGTCTTCGGTGGTAGAAATAATCGTAAAAAAGCCTATTTAGAATCTCACTCTAAAATTAGCCTCGTTTGTCAAATTTTAGGTATCGAGCAAATTATCGATATTGGCACTCCTACTGGATTATCTTTGAGCGATCTCAATGGCATTCCAATAATAGAGAAGGGCAAACTGCCCAAAGATGAAATAAATCGAATTTTCTTAAAATCACGTGGCGGATTTTTAGATTATAATCCCGAATATTTGGCAAAATCTGGTATCTTTGCGGCTTACTGTGCTTATGGATTAGTACCCTTCAATGCCAAAGGTAGCCATTTAGAAATTGATGGCATAAAATCGGGAAGACATTATTTAGTAGCCAATTGCTCGCTCGAACTTCAAGGAGGAATGAATGAATTACAGGCTATAGCCGATCGCGCCTATGGCTGGTATCAAACTCACAATTTAGCTTCTCAAGCCCAGGTTTTTGCCTCTCAAATGAGCCTATGCCACAGTCTATAATTGCCAGTTTTAATATAGATTTAGCGTAGCAGGTGGGCTGACTACAAAAATACGAAATTCATTATCGAAAGAAACCATAGTTAACATTTAGAAGATAATGAAGATTTTAATTTATTCGCCATCTTTTTATCCCAATGTCGGTGGTATAGAAACAATTGTTGCAACTCTGGCAACCGAATTTAGCCAGCAGGGACACTTAGTAAAATTGGTTTCCCTGACACCAAACAGGGATGCAGAGCAATTTACTTTTGAAGTAATTCGCCAACCAAAAACGAGAGATTTAATAAATTTAATGCGCTGGTGTGATGTCTACTTTCAAGGCTGTATCAGTCTTAAAGGAATTATGCCCTTACTCGCCATACGCAAACCTTATGTTGCCAGCCATCATACTTGGTATCGTCGTGCCAATGGCAGCAAGAGTTGGCAAGACTATCTCAAAAATTTGGTGAGTCTGTTTGCCACTAATGTCTCTGTCAGTCATGCCATAGCGAGCCATCTTCCCGTTAAATCTTCAGTAATTCCCAATTCCTACCGAGCCGATACTTTTAAACTAATACCAGAGATAAAGCGCGATCGCGAATTAATATTTTTGGGGCGTTTGGTTTCTGATAAAGGAGTAGGTCTACTGCTACAGGCTCTAGCCAATCTTAAAGAGTATGGGTTGTATCCCAAATTAACAATTATTGGCAAGGGAGCAGAAGAAAATAATCTCCGAAGACAGGCACGAGATTTAAACATATTAGAGCAAGTTAATTTTGTTGGCGTAAAAACTGGACGAGAGTTAGTCGAGTTACTAAATGCCCATCAAATTATGGTCGTTCCCTCCCTGTGGCACGAACCTTTTGGCATCGTGGCATTAGAAGGAATTGCTTGTGGTTGTGTTGTAGTTGGCTCGGAAGGAGGAGGCTTAAAGGATGCTATCGGTCAATGTGGAATTACTTTCCCCAATGGCAATGTCTCGGCTTTAACTCAAAGATTAGCGGAATTGCTAAAAGATCCCAGTCGCCTATCTCTCTATCGACAAGACTCTGAAGTCCACTTGTCGCGTCACCAACAAACTGAAGTGGCACAAGCCTATTTACGAGTTTTCGAGCAGGCGGTTGGTTAAACTCATTCAATGCAGAACATAAACGAAACTTATTTGTCATTGGAGACTTTGTTTTGGACTTATTAATTATCGGTTTTTTAGGAGCTTCTGTCGTAATTTGTTTGGCAGCACAAAACTGGCGTTTGTCGGTGAAAACAGCACTAGTCATAGTAGTCATTGAAGGAGCATTACGTAAATGGGGCTTACCTCAAGCCAGTCAATTAATTTACTTTCTTAAAGACTTTATTCTCATTGGGGCTTATTTATCCTATTTTTTTGCTGGTTCTCGCTCAAACCATCACTTTGCGGTCAAAAATCGTACTATTGAGGGGTTCGTATATATCACTACTATCTGGTGTTTATTTCAAGCCTTCAATCCTGCTTTAGGTTCGCCTATTATAGGTTTTTTTGGCATCAGGAATTATTTGATTTACGTTCCCCTAATGTGGATGCTGCCTTCTCTATTTGCTTCTGAAGAAGAATTATATAAATATTTGCGAGCTTACTTGTTGTTACTCATTCCCGTGGGCTTACTAGCGATCGCTCAATACTTTAGCCCTCCTAGTAGTCCACTAAACGTCTATGCGGCAGATATGGAACAAGAAATAGCTCTGTCGGGAGGCGCGGTTAGAGTAACTGGAACTTTTTCCTATATTGGAGGCTATACGACATACTTAATGACCTGTCTGTGCTTGTTAATTCCTATGATTAGTAGAAGGCAAACACGATTATGGGAGTGGTTGACTATTATTGAAATAATGTTAATCGCAATTACTAGCTTGATGACGGGTTCGCGGGCTTTGATTATCTTAAGTATTTTGTTATTAGCTGGATACTTTTATCTAGAAGCATCTAAAAATATTACCGATTTAATAAATTCTTTTAAAAAGTTTCTCGTTCCTGCGATTGCAGCTTTTGCAGTCGTCACAATCAAATTCGCCACAGCAGTAAATACGTTTGAAGCCCGCGCCGCTAAAAGTGATGACATCGTACCGAGAATTATAAATATTTTTACCGAACCCTTTCGCTTTATGGGGCTGACACCATACGGCTATGGCAGTGGAGCGACTTTTCAGGCTAATGCAGTCATTCGCAGTTTGCTGCACTTACCACAAGGACAAGCTATTCGGGTCTATTACGAAGCAGAACCAGGAAGAGTAACATTAGAGTTGGGTATGGTTGGGTTTGTCTTGTGGTACGGCTTAAAAATCGTTTTGCTAGTTGCTATGTGGAGAGTCTGCCAAAAGTTGAATAGACCTTTTTTGAGGCGTTTGGGATATAGCATACTGGTATTTCTAGTCATCAACTCGATCGGACAGATAGTTTTCAATCACGTCACCAATTTATATTACTGGTTTTTAAACGGCTTTATTTTTTTGTTACCTCACCTAGAAAGAATTGAAATTTGGAAACATAATTATTATGTCGCTCAATACTGCGATCGCACTGAAGCGAATTTCACCGATCCATCCCACCAGTAATCCTTGCTTAGAAAGAATTAAAATTTGGAATCGTAATTATTATGTCGCTCAATACTGCGATCGCGCCTAAGCGAATTTCACTAATCCATCCCACCAGTAATCCTTTTTCCCGCCATGCAGCTATAGCTCTGGCAGAGGTAAACTGGCTCAAAGAAATTGTGACTTCTTTTGCCTATAATCCCCAGGGAAAAGTTGCCAACCTATTGGCAAAACTACCTGGCAATGGCTCAAACCAACTCTGTCGCGAATTAGAACGGCGAACTTGGATTCCGCCGCAGAACGTGACTCTAAATAGCTATCCCCAAGCAGAAATTCTGCGGATGGCATTGGTTAAATCTGGTCTGAGCCGCTCGTTGGGTATGGGTATTTCTGGTCCTATAGATCGGGTCTATACGACATTAGATCGCACTGTTGCCCAACATCATCTGCATGAAATCGATGCGGTATATGCTTATGAAGATGGGGCAGCAGATACCTTTCAAGCAGCTCATCAGCAAAATATCTTTTGTTTGTATGACTTGCCAATTCCTTTTTATCAAACGAGCAGGCAGATTCAAGCCGAAGAAGCAGAACTGTTTCCCAATTTGGCTACTACTCTAAAAGTAGTTAGGGAACCCGCCTGGAAATTAGAGCGCAAAGAAAGAGAAGTCCAACTAGCAGACCATATTTTTGTAGCATCTTCAATGACTAAAAGATCGCTGCTAGATATTGGAATTGCAGCCTCAAAAATCAGCGTGATTCCCTATGGTGCGCCCGTAGACTATTTTCAGCCACAGCCCAAAAGTCATAGCAAGTTTCGCGCTTTATTTGTTGGGCGTGTGGGTTTGCGTAAGGGAGTCCATTATTTACTACCAGCTTGGCAGGAGCTACATTTGCCAGATGCAGAGTTATTATTGGTGGGAGTTGATGAATTTCCTCCAGGCTATTTACATCGAGATTGGCAAGGTGTGCGTCACGTTCCTTCCGTTCCCCATCAACAGTTGAGTCAATACTATAATTCAGCCGACGTTTTTGTATTTCCTTCTTTAGTTGAAGGTTTTGGACTGGTATTGCTAGAGGCTATGGCTTGTGGTATTCCCATTATTACCACTCCTAATACCGCAGGACCAGATATTATTACCGATGGGGTAGAAGGTTTTATCGTTCCCATTCGTGATAATGATGCTCTTAAAGAAAAACTAGAGTGGTGCTACCGCCATCCTAAAGAGTTGAAGGCTATGGGACGAGCGGCGCGTCAACAGGCAGAACGATTAACATGGGATCTGTACCGCCAGCGGTTATCGACTGAGGTAAAAGAGGTTTTAGCAAGACTTTAAACTCACTAAGTATTGATTATGAATTACGCTGCATCGCGTTCTGGTTTTCACTTATGGTTTCCTAATATTTTCGAGTTTAAAGGAGGTATTCAGGTATACTCGGCTTTTTTGTTAGAAGCCTTGCAAAAGATCTATCCCCAACAAAGTTACGATGTTTTTCTCAAACACGATACTCGTTTTATAGAGGAAATTAACTTTTTACCCCAAACTCGCTTTCACTTTAGCGGCAAGTGGACTGCTAAGTTAAGGACTTTGATGTTTGCCTGTCAGCTTATCGGCTACGGACTGTGGCAGCGTCCTAAAATCGTGCTGGCAACTCATTTAAATTTTGCCGTTGCTGCCTACTGGCTCAAACGCTTATCTGGCATACCTTACTGGACGGTAGCACATGGAGTCGATGCTTGGGATATTAAAAATCCAACTTTACAAAATGCTCTTAAGTCTGCCGATCGCATTTTGGCAGTAAGTAGCTATACAAGAGATCGCCTGATTGCCGAACAAAATCTCGATCCCAAGCGCATTTCTTTATTACCAAATACTTTTGATGCTAGCCGTTTTAAAATTGCTTCCAAACCTCAATATTTACTAGAACGCTATCATTTAACTAAGGAACAGCCTGTAATTTTAACCGTAGCCAGGCTAGACAGCTTGGAGCGTGCTAAAGGTTACGACCAAATTATACAAGTACTACCGCAAATTCGCGCCTTTTGTCCCGACGTTCGTTATATTATCGCTGGTAAAGGCAGAGATCGCCCCAGACTCGAACGGTTAATTGCCGAACTTAAGTTACAAGACTGCGTAACTCTAGCGGGTTTCGTTCCTGACGAAGAACTCAACGACCACTATAATCTCTGTGATGTGTTTGCCATGCCTAGTAAGGGGGAAGGTTTTGGCATTGTTTATTTAGAAGCATTAGCCTGTGGTAAACCAACTTTGGGAGGCAATCGCGACGGGGCAGTCGATGCTCTCTGTAACGGTGAACTAGGGGTACTGGTCGATCCCGACGACTTAGGAGAGATTTCACAAACTCTAATCTCTATTTTACAGAGAACCCACCCCCATTCCTTAATTTATCAACCTGAGACTTTAAGGCAGAAAGTAATTGAGGAATTTGGATTTGCTCGGTTTCAAACCAGACTCGCTCGACTATTGCAAACCCATGCGAAGGAAATCGGTTAGATGAAAGTATTGCATGTCATTCCCTCTCTCAGTCCTACTTTAGGTGGACCGACACAAGCCGTATTGAATATGGTCAAAGCTCTACGCAGCTTGGGGGTAGAAGCTGAAATCGTTACGACTAACGATAATGGAGTAGAGCTTTTAGATGTTCCCTTAAATCGTCGTGTAGTTTACGAGCAAGTTCCCGTCTGGTTTTTGCCGCGTTTTACACCGCCAATCAAAGAATTTATTTTCTCTGCGGCTCTTACTCGCTGGTTATGGCAACACGCTTCAGAATATAATTTGCTACATACCCATTATCTCTTTTCTTATGCCTCTACTTGTGCGGGCGCGATTGCTAGGCGGCGACAGATTCCCTACATTGTTAGAACCATTGGTCAGCTTACTCCTTGGGCTTTAGCTCAAAGCCATTTGAAAAAACAAATATACACGGCTGTAATCGAACGTCACAATCTTCAACGAGCCGCCGCAATACACTGTACCGCTTTAGGAGAAGCCGAAGATGTGCGAAACTTTGGTATTGAAACTCCAACTATAACTTTACCTTTAGGAGTATTGCCTCCAGCAAGCTTGCCTACAGCGAGAGCCGAGTTGAACAGTCTCTATCAAATACCTCCACAGAGAAAGATAATTTTATTTTTATCGCGACTACATTACAAAAAACGTCCCGATTTACTAATTGAATCTCTTAGCAGATTAAATGACAGCAATTCTGATTTTCATCTGATTCTGGCGGGTACGGGAGAGCAAAACTATATCGATTACCTACAAAATTTAGTGATAAAACTGGGTTTGAGCGATCGCACTTCTTTTGTCGGTTTTGTTTCGGGAAGGGATAAAGATTTATTGTTACAGGGTGCGGATATATTTGCCTTACCCTCTTTTTCCGAAAACTTTGGCATTGCCGTTGCCGAAGCTATGGCTGCTGGTTTGCCCGTAGTCGTTACTTCAGGAGTGCAAATTGCCCCCGAAATTGCTGCGGCAGAAGCGGGTTTTGTCATTCAAGGAGAGAAGACTGAATTGACTCAAGCGATCGCCAATTTATTAAATTTGCCACAGTTGCGATCGCGAATGGGTAACAATGCTCGTAATTTGACTACCGAGAAATACTCCTGGCAGGCGATTTCTACAAAACTAATCGACCATTATTCGGAAATTATCGACCGCAACACTTTAACTCCAGATTTAAAGGATCTGTCTTACGAAACTTAAATAAATGCGAGCATTACCTCGATTACTAAAAGAACCAAAACTATTTATTGCCTCATATAAATCTGTAAGATATGGTTGAAGTAAAATACTAGCCTTCGACCGAGAACTACGACTTTAAGGTTGGGATGAAATTCAAACAACCAAAATATTATTTGCGATATCTTGCTATATTCATAGTAATTATTTTCAGTGCAGGTTTATTTATCTTTACCAGCATTACTATTAGAATTGCGACCGCCCGTTTTTTTCAGCCTCAACCGCAAGCCATACTTACTCTAGGGGGAAGTCCGCAGCGAGAAGAATTTACTGCTTGGTTTGCACAGTTCTATCCCTCTTTACCTATTTGGGTTTCTAGTGGTTTTAGCGAAGCTGTCTCGCGACAAATCTTTCGCGATGCTGGTATTTCCTCAGAAAGAGTACACCTAGATAATCGCGCTACGGATACGGTAACTAACTTTACTACTTTAGTAGCAGATTTCAAAAGTCAAAATATCCAGCATCTCTATTTAATTACTTCGGATTATCATCTGCCCAGAGCTAAAGCGATCGGCTACATCGTTCTAGGCAGTCAGGGAATTGCTTTTACTCCAATAGCAGTGGCTAGCGAAGAGCCTCCTGAAGCTAAAATAAAAATTCGGCGCGATACTGCCAGGGCTTTATTGTGGTTATTTACCAGACATACCGGCTCTAGTTTAAAGACACGTTAAATATAGCTTGTTTGTATAATTTTAAAATCAACCGCAACTTATTATCGAGCAGTAATGAATGACAGAGAGGCAATTATTCGCCAGATTGAAGCAATTCCCGAATCTCTATTGCCTGAAGTACGAGACTTTATCCAGTCTTTGCAGCGTAAACCCCAACAAACGCAATCGCCAGTTACGCCAATAGCTATAACAAAAACTCTCTCCGATCGAGTCATTATTTATACAGATGGAGCCTGTACGGGCAACCCTGGTGCTGGCGGTTACGGTGCGGTGTTAATTTATGGGGAACATCGCAAGGAAATTGCTGGCGGTTATCGGCTTACTACTAATAATCGCATGGAAATGATGGCAGCGATCGCAGCATTAAAAGCATTAAAAAACCAATGTACTGTAACTCTACACAGTGACTCTAAATATATTGTCGATGCTGTAAACAAAGGTTGGGCAAAACGCTGGCAGGCTAACGGCTGGAAGCGCAACAAAAAAGAAGCAGCCAAAAACCCCGATCTTTGGCAAGAATTACTCAATTTATGCCAAAAACATCAGGTAGAATTTGTTTGGGTTAAAGGTCATGCGGGTATCGCCGAAAATGAAAGATGCGACGCGCTTGCCGTTGCCGCAGCCCAACAGCCTAACTTACCACCAGATGCAGGATATTGCTAACAAACAAGTATTGAGTATTAAAAATTGAGAGCTATCTATTTTTTTTAGCTCTTTTGTTCGACAAAAATCAAGAATTAGAAGAAACCAAACGTTTTTCTAGTGACTTAGTACGTTGCTGTGCGGTTTTATTTTCTGGGTCTATGTTTAATACTTCTTTATATGTTTCTACAGCTTTTACTACCATTTGTTTTTTCTCGTAAACATTAGCTAAATTATTTAAAGCAACTACGTATTCGGGATAAATTTTTAAAGCTTCTTTATATTGGCGAATAGCAATGTCGTATTGTTCTTGTCCAAAATAAGCGTAACCCATAGCATTGTGGATGAGAGCTTCGTTTTCTGGTTCGAGTTTTTTATCTGCTTTTAAAGCTTTTTTGAACAAATTGATAGACTGTACGAATAGTTTTTTGTCTAAGTAAAGACTACCGAGTTGATAGTATTCCTGAGCGGTTCCTGCTTCTTTTTTCAGTTTATTTTGTAAACGAGAAAATTTGCTTTCTTGACGACGAGTTTTAATTACTTCTCTTAAAATAAAAATAGCGGCAAAAATCAAGATTGCTAGTAAAGCCGAGATATATATTAAAGGTAAATTACCATCCATCATTAGATATTAAAAGTTAAATAAATTTGTTTGAGTTAACTATATATTAACCATATACAGCAGCTGGCGCGATCTCCTAAGTATACTTAAACTGTCAAGATGCCAAACACTAAGAGTTTCAGCGATTTTAGTTCGAGCTAAATTGGTACTTAATCAATCTGAAAACCGCTATAATTCTCGCACAAGCTCAAGCTGTTATTATTTTTGATTAACAAAATGTTTAGTATTTTATAGAGCGATCGCAGTGACGATAAACAAATTTGCCCTAAGCTTCAAGGACAGACCATTTAGAAAAAGTTGCAGCTTGACCACAAAGTTCCCCTGTTTTATCTTGCAAATTCCACACAATCGCCTTTTTAATTAAAAACCTGGTTCCCTTGCTAGAAATTCTTATCCCCTTATAGTCGTCAATATATCCCTGTTGGGTTACTCGCTCTAACATCATTTTTCTGGTTTCTCGATTTTCTCTTTCTGCTGTCAGTCTCGATGGCGTTTGGGTAAATGTTTCCCAGGGCATTTCCCACAGTTTTAAAGCGAGTTTATTGCCGTAATTAAGTACGGGATCTTTTTGTGTGCCATGAGAAACGAGAACAAAAGGCGCGAAAAATAAATTTTTTGCCAGTATTTCGGGATTATTTGTGGCTGAAATTAGTTCTTTACCAACCGTACGGCGAAAACTGTTAACTAAAATTTGCGATCGAACAATAGTTGCTGGCTGTTGCCAAATGGGTAAAGACATCGATTACTTTTAGCTGCGAATAATATTTAAGAGCGATCGCTTTATTTAGAATTTTGATTTACTTGACTGAGTTCGATAATATTATTATCTGGGTCTAGAGTAAAAAATGCCGCACGTCCAGAGGAACTCATCTGAATGGGATGTCCTTGGTCTTGTAACTTTTGTTTGGCAGTGTTTAAATCGTCTACTGTAAAGGCTACATGAGCATTTCTGCCCCATTTTTCCATGTTATGTATTTTGGCTTCAAAATCAGGTCGCACGATGATATGAAGCTGATGTTCGCCAATTTGATACCAAGCACCGAGAAAGTTTGAAGTACGCTTAGAAGATTTAGATAAGCCTAAAATATTGCCATAAAATTGCTCTGCCTTGTTGAGATCGGATACTAAAATAGCCGTATGAAGACAGCTAGTAATTTTCATTATTGCTATTGTTGGTTGTCGATCGCTGAAAATATCATATCGCAACAGCCTCAAACTTTGAAAATTTCAATTGTTTTTGACTGATAAAAAACACAATTTTACGTAAGCTAGACTTAGTTTCCAAGTACATCAACATACTCAAGATTATTAAGTCTGCCGCAAATATTTTTTTTGATATTCTAAAAGTATATTTAACGTATGGAAACAATTTTATCTAATTGCTGCAAACAACTTCTAGATTTGCGTAACGCTCAGTTAAGTGAAGAATACTATTATAGTAGTCTTCCGTTGTGTGTTATCGATGCCGTTTTTTCTATAGGAATTAGGTATTCTACAACTCGACGAGTAGTCATAAATTTTTGCAATCGCCAGAAAATCAAACGTCTAAGAGAATATGGCAGCCTGTACCCTGACAAAAAACAGCAGTTTTCTATTAGAGAGTTTCTTAGTTTGTATGAAAACTATAGCATCGAAGAATTGGCTAATAACTTTTTCAAAAATAGATGTAGAACTTCTTCTCGTAACGGAATTTTAAAGACAGAAGCAGTTTTTAAATTTAGCGAAGTTTTATATAAATATGAAATAAACTTTTTTCAAGATTTACCTGATTTTATTGGTAATAAAGAATTTGAATATTCTATTAAACAGATACCAGGTCAAAAAAGCGGAATATCGACGAGTTACTTTTATATGCTTGCAGGAGAAGAAAATTTTATTAAGCCAGACAGAATGATAATTAGATTTATTGAATCATGTATTGGAAAAAGTATAAATATCCACGAAGCTACTGAATTGCTAAAAGAAGCATATAAAACTCTGAAAAGTAATTTTCCCAATTTAACACTACGACAACTCGACCACGAAATTTGGAAGTATCAAAAGAATGCTCCATTAAGTTAATTATAGGTGCTTTGTTACGTTGTGCGATCTCATAATACACTTGTGTAAAATCTTATAATCGCTCGGAATTAGAATCAGTAAATAAAAAACAGCTACTGTAACAGTAGCTGAATTCAAAACACGTACACACTTTACTAAACGGGCATACCTAAAATATCTTCGATTTTTGGCATTTCTTCGATGGGAATTACCCTGCCTTCATCTTCAAAATTGTCTATTTGGTCGAAGTTGAGATAGCGATACAGTTCGCCAGCAAAGGGATCGACTTTTTCGTTCACGATTGCCATATATTCTTCAACTGTGGGAATCTTACCTAATAAGGCACAGACAGCAGCCAATTCTGCCGAACCGAGATAAACTCTCGCGCCTTTACCCATACGATTGTTAAAGTTACGGGTTGAGGTAGAAAAGACGGTAGCATTATCTTCAACTCGCGCCTGGTTGCCCATGCAGAGAGAACACCCAGGCATTTCGGTACGTGCGCCAGCAGCAGCAAACACACCGTATACGCCCTCTTCTCTTAACTGTTTTTCATCCATACGGGTAGGAGGACAAATCCACAAACGCCCCTTAACTACTCCCGCACCTTCTAAAATTTTTGCCGCAGCGCGATAGTGTCCGATGTTGGTCATGCAGGAACCGATAAACACTTCGTCGATTTTATCGCCAGCACATTCCGACATTAGCTTGACATTATCGGGATCGTTGGGGGCGGCGACAATAGGTTCTTTAATTTCGTTGAGGTTGACTTCGATAACATCTGCATATTCGGCATCTGCGTCGGCAGACATCAGTTCTGGGTTTGCCAGCCACTGTTCCATTTTGGCAACACGACGCATTAAAGTACGGGCATCGCTATAACCCCGTGCGACCATATTCTTGAGCAAAGCGATATTAGAACGCAAATATTCAGCTACGGTTTCTTCGCTTAATTTAATCGTACTACCAGAACAAGAACGTTCGGCGGTAGCATCGGTTAGTTCAAAAGCTTGTTCTACTTTAAGATCGGGTAAACCTTCCATTTCCATTACCCGCCCGTTAAAGACATTCTGCTTATTTTCTTTAGCCACAGTTAGTTTACCCTCTTGGATGGCTACCCAGGGAATGGCGTTAACGATGTCTCTGAGAGTGACACCCGGCTGCAACTCACCCGTAAAGCGTACTAACACCGATTCGGGCATATCTAGAGGCATCACCCCCAAAGCCGCAGCAAAAGCTACCAGACCCGAACCAGCAGGAAAAGATATACCCAGAGGAAAGCGAGTATGAGAGTCGCCACCTGTACCGACAGTATCTGGTAGCAGCATTCTATTTAGCCAAGAGTGAATAATACCGTCTCCAGGACGCAATGCTACACCACCGCGAGTTGCGAAGAAATCGGGTAGTTGTTGATGGGTTTTGACATCTACGGGTTTGGGATATGCTGCTGTATGACAGAAGGTTTGTAGAGTTAAGTCGGCATTGAAACCCAAACAGGCTAGTTCCTTTAGTTCGTCTCTGGTCATTGGTCCAGTAGTATCTTGAGAGCCAACGGTAGTCATAATTGGTTCGCAAGAAGTGCCTGGACGGACTCCATGTAAACCACAGGCTTTGCCGACCATTTTTTGGGCAAGGGTAAAGCCTTTGCCTGTCTCTTCGGGCAAAGAGGGACGAGTAAATGTTTCTGAAGGTTGGAGTCCTAGTGCGTCTCTGGTTTTATCGGTCAAAGCCCTGCCAATAAGTAGGGGAATACGTCCACCTGCCCTGACTTCATCAAGAATAGTTTCTGGTTTGAGTTTGAAGGTAGAGATAACTTCGCCGCTTTCGTTGGTAATTTCTCCTTGGTAGGGTTTGATGGTAATTACATCTCCCGTATTCATCTGGGAAACATCACACTCAATAGGTAATGCTCCAGAGTCTTCAGCAGTGTTAAAGAAAATGGGGGCAATTTTGTTACCTAAGATGTAACCGCCAGCTTTTTTGTTGGGAACAAAAGGAATTTCGTGTCCGATATGCCATAAAACCGAGTTAATCGCCGACTTACGAGAAGAACCAGTACCGACTACATCACCGACATAAGCAACGGGATGTCCTTTTTCTTTTAACTTGGCAATAGTTTCAATCCCCTCTGGCATTTTTGACTCTAGCATCGCTAGTGCGTGAAGGGGAATATCGGGACGAGTAGTAGCGTGAGGAGCAGGGGAAAGATCGTCGGTGTTGGTTTCTCCTGGCACTTTAAACACAGTTACAGTAATACTCTCAGGCAGTTTGGGGCGACCGATAAACCATTCGGCATTTGCCCAAGAATCTATTACTTGTTTGGCATAGGGGTTACTATCGGATAGTTCTAAAACGTCGTTAAAAGCATCGAATACTAACAAAGTTTTGCTCAAAGCGGCAGCAGCTTGAGCGGCAAGGCTGGGCTCTCGCGATTTTAATAAATTTACCAAAGACTGAACGTTATAGCCGCCAATCATCGTGCCCAGTAAATTAACTGCTCCTTGCTTTGAAATCAAAGGACACTCAATCTCGCCCTGGGCTATTCCCGTCAGAAAACCCGCTTTGACATAAGCTGCGTCATCTACACCAGGAGGAACGCGATCGCGCAATAATAACAATAATTCTTCTTTTTCTGCTGCTGGCGGGTTTTTTAGCAACTCACACAGTTCGGATGTCTGTTCGGCAGTTAATGGTAAAGGAGGAATTCCTAAAGCTTCTCTCTCTGCTGCGTGTTTTCTATATTGTTCTAACATTCAGTGGTTCTCCTAATCCAATCGGCAAAATCTTTATTTTGCCACGCGACATAAACGTAAATACTAACGATTATCTATATTGTCATTCAAAAACCCGTCGCAATGTATCAACTTTGTCATTATCTTTTAAAGTAAAGTCGTTCTAGAGCGATCGCGATTCGGGTAATTTAAATCGCTGGCTATTTTCAATGTATCGAGTTTTTGAGTATTTCCCCTGGCAATTATCACTTGGTTTTTTACAGTAATTTCATAAACACAAATGTATTATAATGGCATTTATTTGTATATATAGTATTGTTTTACTGTTATGAGTATAAATTTATTCGTTCATCCTATTACTAACTTGCTACAAAACATTATTCAAGAGACTCATGCAGAAAACAAAAGAAGACATGAGAAAAAAATGGCAGAAATAAATTTGATTGCTAATTCTAAGTTAAGAGATGATTACGTTCGACAACTTTTGTTAGATAAATTTCTCGCCCCTGTAGATAAAGCGCAGTCTCAAATTCAAAGTGCAGCCAAACATGCTCAATATATGGCAGAATCTATCAATTATTATTACAAAGACCATCAATTAACTAAAGAAGAAAGTAGAGCTGTTTGCGAACAGTTTCGTTTTTTAGCAGCACGTATTGCTCAAATTGATTCTTTATACGATTTAAAATCACTCTATCATGCAACAACTTTGTTTGCTCATCGTATGTCTGAGTTCAAGCATAGCGATCGCAAGTATTCAATAGAACGCGCAGTCAGAAAACATATTTTAGATAAATTAGGTGATTGCATCGCCACTGAAAAAAATTTTCAGAATCGATTGTCTTTGATAAATCAAACTACAATCTACAGTAATTACGCTCTAAATTGTGATGCTTTTAGCAAACAGCTAGAAGACAAAAAATTAGCTTGTGACTGACGAGGAATTCCCCTCTACCATCTGCCTTCGTTTAACGATACAAAGGTTGAATCCATTCCCATTCCTTAGTCAAACCTTCTTCTAGAGCAACTTGAGGATTGTAACCCAAAATTGTTTTAGCTTTAGTAACGTCGGCACTAGTATGACGCGCATCTCCTCTAGCTCGTGCTACATAGTTTTTCCGTAACGGTCGCCCCATAATTTTTTCCATTTTATCGAGAACATCAGCTAAAACTACCCGACTGCCGCCCCCTATATTAAATACTTGTCCTACTGCTTCGGGGACTTCGACTGCTACTAAATTAGCTGCAACTGCATCGCTGACGAAGGTAAAATCTCTAGTTTGTTTGCCGTCACCGTAAATAGAAATAGTTTCATCTTTTAATGCCGCTCGAAAAAACTTGTGAAATGCCATATCGGGACGCTGACGGGGTCCGTAAACGGTAAAATAGCGTAGTGCCGTTACTGGTACGTTAAAGTTTTGCTCGTACAGCCAGCAAAGTCGTTCGGCAGCTAATTTGGTAATGCCGTAGGGAGATACGGGTTGAGGGCAAGTTGTTTCGGGAGTGGGCATAGTTTCAGCGTTGCCGTATACCGAAGAGGTAGAAGCATAAACAATGCGCTGCAAAGATGGGGTTTCTTTAGCTGCTTCTAAAATCACTTGCGTAGCGTTAATATTTCTTTCTGTATAATTGCGAAAACCGTCGCCCCAACTAGCTCTAACTCCTGCCTGGGCTGCCTGATGATATACTACATCGGTTTCTGCTAAAAGTTTTTGCCAGTCTAAATCTTGAATGTTGGCTTTAATTAATTTAAAAGCCGAATAAGATTGTAAACGCTCTACGTTTTGGTGTTTGAGTTGAGGATCGTAGTAATCATTAAACTGGTCGATGCCAATAACGCGATCGCCCCTGTTTAATAGTGTTTCTGCTAAATGAGAGCCGATAAAACCTGCTACACCCGTAACTATCTGAGTAGACATAGAGCTTGATAGAATTAAAACTGGTTTTTAGTTTTGAACTCTAGGATAATTAGTACTAGAAAGTCAATAGTAAAAAGTTGTAATTTATTTTTTATTAGTATTTGCTAACTATTAATTAAATGTTTGGCTTTATTAATCTCGATAAACCTGCGGGTTTTACTTCTCATGACTGTGTAGCCAAGTTAAGACGATTATTGAACACTAAAAAAATTGGACATGGGGGAACGCTAGATCCTGCGGCTACTGGTGTACTACCTATTGCAGTAGGCAAAGCTACTCGTTTATTACAGTTTTTACCAGAAACCAAAGCTTATCGCGCTCGTATCCGTTTGGGAATGACTACCACTACCGACGATCTAGAAGGAGAAGTTGTTGCTACTACATCGACGAGTAATTTAGACGAAAAAACAATTAAAGCTAGTTTGACTAACTTTGTCGGTACCATCGAACAAGTTCCGCCTATATATAGTGCTATTAAGCGAGATGGTAAAAAGCTTTACGAATTGGCAAGAAAAGGCGAAATAGTAGACGTTCCTCCAAGGACTGTAGCCATTGAGAAGATTGAGTTAATTACTTGGGACTTGGCGGCTGAATTTCCTGAAGTAGAAGTAAATATTATCTGTAGTCCTGGAACTTATATTAGAGCGATCGCCCGCGATTTGGGAAAGATCTTAGGTATGGGAGGTACTTTAGCTAGCCTGATTCGTACCGAAAGCTGTGGTATGAGATTAGAAACTAGTTTGACCTTTGCCGATTTGGGTCAACAATTGCAGCACAATACATTTAAAGCGATCGCGCCAGAACAAATTTTAACTCACCTATCCTCAGTTATTTTAGAGCGGCTTGAAGCTAAAAAATGGTGTCAGGGTCAAGCGATCGCAATTTCTGTAGATAGATTAATTTTAAGGCGATCGAATAACTATATCGCCACCTATGATGAGGAGCGCAACTTTTTAGGTATTAGTAATTTAGTTGAGAATGGTAGTTTTACAGTCAAACCAAAAGTATGTATTTACAACCCTTCGACTGAGTAAAGTCTACAAAAAAAATAGGGCGAGTATTACTCACCCTAATATTTAAACCATTATCAAAATTGCGAGAATTATTTACTTACGTTGTACTAGATTGCCATCTATAAATTAGACATGAGGCTCGGTAATAAAGACATTAGCAAAAATATCGCCTCTGTCAAGCTCGGTATTGTTAGCAATAATATCAGCCAAACCATCCTTATAGCTGATACCATAAGTTGCTTCAATCTCATTCAAACTTGCTAATTCTGGTTCGTTGAGATAGAAGAAGCGATCGCCATCGCGAAGATCTTCAAACTGTTCTTTCCAGATAGTGTACTGTAGTTCGCCAAATTCTGTGCCAGCAAGATGTGGTTCGGCAACCATACCCGTAAAAGCATCGACGTTATCTATGTCGCCATAGATAGCTTCTAAGCGAGCAGCAACGGTCGATCTTTGGATAGCAGTTACACCTTCAACCTCATCGTTATCAGCCAATAGTTTGGCGATTTCTTCGGGATCTGCCACTAAATCTCCTTCTTCGTCAAAGACAGCGATAAAGTCGATAATACTAGGATCGTTGAGATTTAGCTGGTTGGCATCAAAGATTAAGTCTGCTGAAGTTATCTTACTGCCATCGACATTTTTAAGATCGGCTGCATCTACAAATGCTTTAATAGCTTCGGGATTTTCACCAGTAATCTCATAGAAAGAGGTAACAGGCTTTAATCCATAATCTATACGCATCTCGTTGTAAGAAGGCATACCGTGATCGCGTCCGCGTTGAACGTCAATCGCACCCAAATCAACTACGCCATTGAACAGAAACTCGATTGGAGGACCATCGGTAAATTCTCCACTTACAATTGGAACTTGAAAGAGAATACTACGCAATTGATTATCTATTTGATAATCATTGTTGTAGTTAGTTTCAAATAGTCCCTCAAAAACAGCACCCAAACCAACTTTACTGACTACGCTAGGATTACCCGATTGAGCATTTACAGGTACTTCAATTTGACCGCCATCTCTAAGAACTCCCTGTTGTTCCAACATTGCTAAATCAGCATCGGATAGATTACCGCGATCGAAATCGAAGTCTCCATGAACCATGCTGTGAGCGCGATAGCCGACAGTAGCAAATTCATTAGTCAAACTAGGATTGACATTAGGGTTGTAACCTTGGTATGGATCTAGTTCGATTCCAATAGAGGGTAGGTATTCTTCATAAGTAATATATTGTTGCTTGGCAATAACAACTTTACGAGTGATTTGAAACTTAGTTTCTTCATCGAGATAGCTTGGAAGCAAATCTACGATGCGGTTGTGTTCGCGAGCAAAGAGAGTGTGAGTTGCGGTTAAACCAGTATTTTCGTTGGCTCTAACATCACCTGCGACAATAGCCGAAGCGGGATCGTTTCTCAAGCGTCCCATTAAAGCCATCTCTGGAGCATTTGCTACATCACCACGAGCATCAGCAGTAGGTAAATAGCCATTTGGCAATAGCAATTTAGCACTATTGTTGGACATATCCCCATCAACAGGTCCTTCACGCAACCATTCTAATCTTGCTTCTGTTCCACCATAGATAGCCCAACCATCGATAAAAGAGCTAACGGTATTGATTTGTTCTCTTTGCTCGCCGTTGCCTCTAGCAGCAGAGCGTGTAACCTCAATGGCACCAAAATCATTACGGAAATCTTCTAGGGGATCGTTTTTATCGAAAGCGATATTAGCTTCTTCTCCACCTCTTATATCGAGTCCAAACGCATCTGCAACTCCTGTTGCCAAACCAAAGGTATGGTCTAAAAATTGCCCCCAAACAAAGACTAAATGGCTGGCATTGTTTTCAGAGAATAAGTTGATATGAAGGTCGTTAAAGATGCGGTTACTGATAAATCTGGCATTTGGCAAAGTATCGTCAATTTCATCGCCATTGACGTAGTTAGCATCGCCAACACGGAGATAATTTTCACCAGCTCGACCTAAAGTTGGATTTAATAAGTTATTACCACTACCATCCAAACTGCGAATTTCAAAGTTTAACTTAGGAGCTTCGGCAAAGATGAAGTTTTTAGCACTAAGGTCGTCAATGTTGACATTTTTGAGAAAAACCCAACCTTTGTTAGTAGTATTCTTAGGAGTAATAACTACATCAGCACCCTTTTGGTACAATCCTACTTCTGGCATTGAATCATTTTTGAAGATATCAAATGCGTGGGTGTTGGTGCTGTAAGCATTTAAATTGAAAGCACTAAGATCGATGCGATCGCTATTAACATCAAAGTCATAGATTGTGTCAATATCACGATTTTTTAAGTCAGTTGTTGGTGTAAAAACAAAGACATCTGCACCTTCTCCACCATAGAGGTGGTCGCCACCAGCACCGCCGTAGATTATGTCGTTACCTTCTCCACCATAAATGTGGTCTCTGCCATCTCGACCATAAATTACGTCGTCACCTTCATAACCACAAATTGTGTCGTCGCCATCGCCACCATCAACCGTATCATTGCCTTCTTGACCAAAAAGACGATCTTTTCCTGCACCACCTTCGATTGAGTCGTTACCTAAACCACCTTCAATAGTGTCGTCGCCATCAAATCCTTTGAGTAAATCATTTCCTAGATCTCCTGACAAGATGTCATCGCCTAAAAGTTCTGATTCTGACAACAATAATGTATTGTCATCATTACCAACAGTTCCTTTAAAAGCAACCATAAAAATTATCTCCTTATAAATTTAAAATTTTTTTTGTACAGCAAAAATAGTTATCAGCTAATAGTTAAAATCAGTGTTTTAAACTAAATAACTGAAATTTGTTTGTATATGGAATAGATGAAACCTAATGTTAACAAATAAAAAGTTTTTTATTTGCCTAATGTTTTCGAGCAGCTTTTTATTATTTGTGCTCTACAAAAAATAATACAGGCTTTTTTTTGTTTGTATATAAAAACCAGATGAAAGTTAGGAGTATTTTGTATACTTTTTGCATCTAAATTGCTACAGGCAGCGTCAGTCCTAGGGTTAAAACTACAGCTTTTTATTAAAAATTGATTTCATTAGTTTTATAATTGTTAATTTTAAAGTTCCGACAAAAACTAAAGTATAAAAATAAAGTTTTAATAAACAAACATTTTTGTAGCTGTATATTGCTTCATTAAAATTTCATTTTTTTATAACGTGTGTATAGTTTTATGCGCTTATATATCCTAAAAAACAATAAACAAAAAAGCCAAGAATATAATGTTTTAAGCAAATTCGATCGCTATATTTAATGCCAAAACATGAAACTATTAAAAGTCAGCAACTTTGTATAGCAATCCTAAATGATTCATGAAAAAGAACCGTATAGTGAAAGTTTGGGAAAATCGAAAATTTGGTGTTCGGTAGCTAATTCAAATAGTCTTTTAGCGATCGCCAATGAAGAACAAATAGAATAAAATTCCCGTACAAAACGTTTTGCGCCCAACCACACATCTTCAATGGGATTCTGTTCTGGGGCGTTAGGAGCAAAGCGGATACAAGTAACCTTCCACTCTTTAGGTTCAAGTCCTTGATTAACTGAATGGAGATAACTTTTTACTGCTTTAGAACGATGATAACTCGCACCATCCCAAATTAAGGCAATACGGCTTTGAGGATATTGTGATTGTAGATATTTGAGAAAAGCTATAGTACATGAGGATTCTCCTTTCTCAAAAGCCTGAACCAGCATCTTTTTTGTCTGTAAGTCAATTGCTCCATAGTAGGTCTGTTTTTGTTTTTCATTGACTATCGGTACTTTAATTCTTTGGCTGGTTTGACCCCATAGCAGCAAGCAGAGCTTGCAAGCGTCGCTAGACGCGACTTGAGCCGAGAGGCTCTGCGCCACAAATATCACCCCACAACAAATGACACTCATCTTGAAAAAAAACTTTTAGTTGACCTGATGCGATTTTGTTGCGATTCGCTTCCAACCAAAGTTGAATTTCTGTTTTTTTTGCTCCACTAACTGAGGATTTTTACGGGGATTAGACTTTTGAGTTTTTTTCCAACTAATTCCCGCCTCGTGAAATAGACTGTAATAGCTCTGAAGACTAGCAAACACCACGTCGTATTTTACTTCTATTCGGGTCTGAAGTTCTGATAGCTGCCAATAATTTTTCTGCTGAAGCCAACCGATAATTTCTTGTTTTTGCTTGGTAGTTAAATAACCCTGAGAGCCTTTGTGCTTTAGCTTTAGTCCTTCAATCCCCTCTTTCTTGAACTTTGTCTGATAAGTGCTAATAAAACCAACTGAAACTTTTAAGACCTCTTTGATTTGACTATAAGGATAATTCTGTCGAACCATTTGTACTGCTAAGGCTCGTTTGAGTTCTCTGGGTTCTCTACTGCTTTGGATAAATTCGGTTAGTGATTCCATTTCTGTTGTTGTTCAAACTTAAGCTTCTCTTTTATTATCCACACCCATCTTCTCATTCCTTCTTTTGTTCACAATTGATTTAGGATTGCTATATAGCAATTCTTGATTGAATAAAGTACACTCTGGTCTTACCAGACACTAGGCATTAGGCATTAGGCACTAAACACTAGACACTAGAGTTTGATTGATTTATCTTGAGTGTAGGAGCGCGTACCTCACTACTATGGAAAACGCTATATATGATTTATATACAGCAGTTTTTATATTGATTTGATATAAAATTAATCTCACAAGAACAGATAAAACCTATAATGTCTAGTGTCTCAAAGCTATAAGTGTTCATAGTGCGATCGCTTCTTGTGCTGTATGATTTGAAAAAATAGCACGATCGATTTTATGAAGTCAGCAAAAGAAATTCTGAGAACCTTGCAAATGTTCGTTTAACTGTTTAGTAATTTAATCTTAGATTCTGGTAAGCGATCGCAATTTACTGTTTGATGTTGCGTACTGTAACCTCAGTTCGGGATAAGAGAATTTATTGGTGAGAATAGCTACCAGCTTTTGGCGTTGGAGCGATCTGTATACAATCCATTTCTTGAAAAATTTTGAAGAAGAAGGAGCGATCGAACCCGATCGAATAAGGGTTTTAGCTTAACCAGAACTCACGTTACTACAAGGAATATCGCTCGTAGTTAAAATCTAAAAGTTTGGTTTGGCATTCAAAAAAATTCATTGCCTACCAGTAATAAACAAGATTATTCTCGCTGAATGCTTAAACGACTTCCTTGCCTCAATTTAAGTCCGATCGCTTGTTTACCACGCTCAATCGTTGTTTTTGGGTTTAATTACCTTTTGTAATTGTTTCCACGTCAAATAATTGAGTTTGTTTTAAACTTGGCGATCGCAATCATTTAAACTTATAAAATCAAATAGTTGAGTATCTGCTAGCTGAGAAGGAGATACATTTTGCAGGCTGCGAAAAATACTCTCAATTCTACCCGGTGCTTCTCTTTCCCAAGCCTGCAACATTTGCTTGATTTTAGCTCGCTGTAAATTTTCTTGAGAACCACAGAGATTACAAGGAATAATGGGAAATTGTCTGGCATTAGCGTAACTTAGAATTTCTCGTTCCGAACAGTATGCCAGGGGGCGAATAATTGTATTTTTACCGTCATCGCTCAATAGTTTGGGCGGCATTGCTTTTAATCTGCCACCGTAAAACATATTCAAAAACAAAGTTTCTACAATATCATCACGATGATGACCTAAAGCAATTTTGTTTGCTCCTTCCTCTTCTGCTACTCGATACAAAACACCGCGACGCAAACGCGAACACAAGCCACACATAGTTTTTCCTTCTGGAATGACTCGTCGAACGACGCTGTAGGTATCTTGCTCGACAATGCGATAGGATACGCCTAGAGATGATAGATATTCGGGTAAGATTTGAGTCGGAAAACCAGGCTGCTTTTGATCTAAATTAACTGCTAAAAGTTCAAACTTGACTGGAGCTTTATGTTGCAGACTAAGCAGCAGATCGAGCATGGTATAGGAGTCTTTACCACCAGACAAACAAACCATGACGCGATCGCCTTCTGCGATTAAATTATAGTCAGCGATCGCTTTACCTACCAAACCCCGTAACCGTGCCTGTAGTCTTTTAAAGTTTTTAGAAGTACGAACTTTAGTCGCTTCCATAGCTAATAGTTTTAGTATTCGATTGCTATATTTTAACGTCGCTTCGCTCCTGAAGGCAGAAGGCATGATGTGCAAAAGGATTTTCTTTTAACTTATTCCTTTCTTTGGTTTAAGACTCCTCCTTCAATAAAAAAAGAAGGTGCTAAAAAGGAGTCTAATTCTCCGTTATTACCAAAGAGCATCTACTTTTCGTACCTCGTTTAATAGGCGATCGCCATAGTCTCAATTATCAATCTGCTGGCAACCATTTATCTAATAACTTTTACAAAATACCAGCAAAACTTTATCAATCCTTGATGTAATTGACTTGTTTTTGAGGCAAATTATAAATGTCAGTAAAAATTACTAGGTAAACCTCGCTATAAATTTGTGAATGAAGTAGCAACCTGAATTATTGTCTATAAAAACTAGCATTTTAATATTTATCCATCAATAAGGCTAGGATACGGTTGCTGCTATTAAAGACAAATTATTTATATTTTTTATTTACTTACTATAAAAAAATTATTTATTCATAGCATAAGATCATGATTGGTATTTTAATAGTAGACCCACAAAAAAGCGTTCGCGCCAGACTTGAAGAAATAATTAACTCTACTGCCGATTTTCAGTTAATCGGTACCGCTGAAGATGGGTTTGGTGCGATCGCCAAAGTAGACGCATTACGACCAGATATCGTGCTGCTGAATATTGAAATGCCCCAACTTGACGGTCTGACGATTACCAGAATTATCGCTCAGGAATGCAAACAGACCAAAATTATAGTATTTAGCAGCCATAACAATGAAGAATATATTGCTAAGTCTATAGCTGCTGGTGCGACAGGATATTTACTTAAGGGAACTTCCGACGAAGAAATACAGCAAGCAATTCGCTTTGTGCATAAAGGATGTACTCATATTGGCGCTGGTTTATTTGAAACGCTGCCTCTAGAGCGAAAAACGACATTACTAAGTGCATCATCAATCAGTGAAGCGATTGTCAATTCTTCGCAAACTTCCGTAGCTGTTCTGGAGCGATCGCCAGCAGCAGTAAGTCCAGTTCGGACAAATACTACTCCCGAACCGAACAAAAATAAATGGTCGGCATTGGCTTGGTTAATAATTGCTTTGAGTCTGACTACGGGGATTTATTTAATGCGTCAGTGGTTGCGTAAACCGCTACCCGCTCTTAGTTTGTCGGAACAAACAGCTACTTTTGCCGATACCAAGTTTACGGGCAAAATACAACCAGCTAAAACCTTTAAAATAGCTGCGATCGCGCCAGCAGTAGTAGATGAAATTTACGTTCAGATTGGCGAAGAAGTAGAAGCGAGTCAACCTTTAATGGTTTTAAAAAATGCTGAAGCTGAAGCCCAGATGAAACAAATTCTACAAGAGAGACAATTAGCCAATCAGCAACAGCAAGGGGTAATTCAGCAGCAACAAAATATCAAACAGCGAATTTACGAACTAGAACAACAAATCGGAAGTCTCAAATATAATTTAGCTCCTTTACGCACTAAAATTGCCGAGGCAAACTTAGAGGTATCCCTGGCTCAAAGTCAAGCAGATAAACTACCATTGCGTCAGCGTCAAGATTCGGTAGCTAGGACTAAAGCACTGTATGAAAGGGCTTTGGCACGTTTCAATCGCTGGAATACCCTCAATAAACAGGGGGCAATTTCTCAAGAACAACTCGAACAAGCACTTGCTGATTTAAAAGTAGCCAAAATCGATTTTGAAACGGCACAAGCAGCAGCAGAAGCAGGGGCAAAACTCGAACAAAACCAGAAACAACTATCTCTCTTACAAGAAAAACTAGCTGTTAAAGAACAGGAAGAACAAATAGCCCAACTAGAAAAACAGCTTCAAGCCGCTCGCTTAGAAGAACGTCAGGCAAGCGAGAAATTAACTCTGTTGCGCCAACAAGCCACTCAACTAAAAGAGCATCAAATCCCCGAAGCAAACAAGACCATTACTGCCACCGAAGCGGGAATTGTTGCCGAACTGCCAGTAACTTCAGGCGATCGCATCTTTACGGGCAATCCTCTGGTTAGCTTGGCAAAGTTAGAACGCTTGAAAGTAGAAGTTCCTGTAAGCGGGCGTTTGATAAATGCCTTAACTCCCAAACAGCAGGTAGCGATCCAAATTGGCGAAGGAGTGACAGCACAAAAATTTGAGGGTACAATCGCGACTGTTAATCCCCTACCTGCTGAAAATTTGAATTATTTAGTAGAAGTTGAATTTGACAATTTATCTAATGCCTTGTTAATTGGTCAATTGGCTAAAGTCCAGTTTTTACCTCAAGAAATTGCTGGAGGCAATTAAAGGTGGCTCGTCCTCTGGTACTGTTGACCACCGAAGGAACTTATCCTTTTGCTAAGGGTGGGGTCAGTACCTGGTGTCACGTGCTAACCCATCAGCTACCAGAGGTAGATTTTAAGCTATTGTCGATTGTTGCCAATCCCTACCTCAAAAGACATTATGAATTATCTTCCAATGTACTAGAAGTTATCAAAATACCGTTGTGGGGAACAGACGATCCTGTTGAATATAGCTGGCGTTTCCCTTTTTCTCTAGCACTTAAAAGCAAGCTCGACAATAGCGATCGCATAATTAAAACCAGATTTATGCCTTTGTTTGAGACTTGGCTACGGGCGGTGTTGTTTGACGAGTTAAAGCCAGAAAAGTTAGGTTACTTGCTGTTGGCGATCCATGAATACTTTCTGCAATACGACTATCACCAAACTATGAGTTCGGTGCTGGTTTGGTCGACTTTTCGTTATCTAGCCACTAGTTATTGTCAAAAGCAGAATTTAATCGGAGTTACTCTAGCCGAATTAACAGAAGCGATGCGCCTGGTGTATCGGTTACTCATTCCTATTCAGGTACCCGTTCCCGAAACCGACATTACTCATTCTTCAGCAGCAGCTTTTTGTGGTTTGCCCTGCGTCATCGCCAAACTACAGCGAAATACGCCCTATTTACTGACAGAACACGGCATCAATATTCGCGAACAGTATTTAAATCTCAACCACAGCATTCCTTCTTTGTTCGTCCGTAAATTTTTATATTGTCTGATGGGTGCAGTAGTCAAACTCAACTTTCACTTTGCCGATCGCATCGCGCCCGTATGTGAATATAATGCCCGTTGGGAGCGTTGGTGGGGAGTACCGCCCGAGAAAATCAAAGTTATTTACAATGGTGCCGATCCCGACAAGTTTCATCCTACACCGCCAGTAAAAAAGGAACGCCCGCAGGTAATGAACATGGGCTTGATCTTTCCTCTCAAAGGACAGCTAGACTTAATCGAAGCGGCAGCAGTTGTACGAGAGCAAGTTCCCAATGTAGAGTTTCGCTTCTATGGCAAACCTTCTGATGAGGCATACTTTGCCAAATGCCAAGAAAGCGTTCGCAAACATAACTTAGAAGAAACTATTAATTTTGCAGGTTTTACCAGCGAACCCTGGCGAGCCTATAGTGAAGCCGATGTGGTAGCAATGGCAAGTATTTCTGAGGGTTTTCCCTTTGCGGTAATTGAAGCTATGCTGTCTGGTGCGACCATTGTTTCAACCGATGTGGGAGGTGTGAGAGAAGCGATCGCCGATACGGGCTTATTAGTTCGTGCTGGTCGTCCCCAACAGTTAGCCGAAGCAATTCTCAAGTTACTGTTACTATCCCCAGAAGAAAGAAGTCAGTACGGCAAAAAAGCTTTGGAGCGTTCTTTAAAATTATTTACTCAGAAAACCTTTTTAGCAGAACATTTAAGTGTCTATCGTCATTTGAATAATAAATAAAAAAACATATAATTCGACTTTCTTTTTGAGTCAATCTTAGTTCGATCGTGAACAGATACCAAATTCGATTAAACGAACGACTTACTTCTATTCCATTGCAACTAAAATTAGAGGAATATTTCACGACAGTCTTCGCAATAACATATCGGGCTTGTTTGGCATGGTGGCTGAATACTTAAGTAATAAATTAAGCAAAGCCTTTAGTTCGGGAAACCCTACTTTAAGTAAAGTTGTCAATTTAAAAAAAGTTCTGCTAAATTAGCACTCAGAAGTCAAGAGTACTAATTCATTCGATAAAGAATTAGGCATAACTTCTAGCTTTATTTCAATCAATTTATTTATTCAACGGTTTGTTGAGACACATTAATAACGGAGGAAATTGCGTTATGAAAATCGTGCGCTTATCACCCTTTGAACAAATGGATTCATTGCGTCGGCAGATCGATCGAGTCTTTGATGATATCGATCGCGCTGGTTACGAGAACTACTCCACTTGGACTCCTGCAATCGAACTTTTAGATGACTCTAATAATTTAATCTTGCGAGTGCAGCTTGCTGGTTTGGACGGCAATGATATCGATATCCAAGTTACTAGAAGCTCTGTCACTATTTCTGGAGAACGCCATCGCTTAGAAGCAAAATCATCACGATACTTGCATTCGGAATTTAATTATGGCAAGTTCCAGCGACAGATTTCTTTACCCGTACCTATAGTTAACAGTGAAGCGACTGCTAATTATGAAGCAGGTATGCTTACTCTAACCTTACCCAAAGCAGAAGAAGCAAAACAGCGAGTGGTAAAAGTTAGTTTAGGTGATGAGGCAAGAGCCAATAATTCTCTACCAGAAACAGAAGCAATAGTAGAAGAAGCAGCAGCCAACGCCTAAAACTTGAAGGGAAAGTGTCAGCGCTGCCACTTTCCCTTATTACTTACCAACAAATTAATTTGTATTCATTTTATTCTTTGCCTCATAATTAGACGGGTAATCTATGGCAACAGTAGCCTTACCAGTCTCAACAATTAAGCCTTTGAGCGCTCGCGTTTTTGTTAAGGTTCAAGCAGCAGAAGAAAAAACTGCTGGAGAAATTTTATTACCCGATACAGCAAAAGAAAAGCCTTAAATCGGCGTAGTAGTAGTAGGAGCAGGTCATGATGGCAGTCGTACCCCAATTGAAGTCAAACTTGGCGATCGAGTGCTTTATTTTAAGTATGCTGGCACTGATATCAAACTCGGCAGCAAACATCACTAAAACACTACATCAATATTTTAATGTCCCTGTCTTTGGCGTAAAGTCAATCTTAGATGTGAGCGATCGCCCATGATTTGCACTAAAGGACCTCGAATGCCAAATTCGACAATACTAATTGAAGCTACAGGAATACCAATACGATCGCGAAAACGCCCGATGTCTATGCCCAATAAAGAACAAAGTATAATTCTAATTGTCGCTTTATGAGAAACTACTAGAACATTTCCCGTAGGATGGTTTTGTTCGATTTCTTCTAGAACCAAAGAACTGCGGCGTGCGATCTCAATTCCTTTTTCACCTTCAGTTGGTGCGTTCCAACCAGGGTCGGATAACCAACGTAAATAATCATCGTGAAATTCTCTTGCTACTCGTTCGGGAGCTAACCCTTCCCATTTTCCATAAGCAATTTCTTTTAAGCCTTCTCGTAGCTGCATTTCAATCCCTATAGCTTTACACAGGGGTTTAGCAGTACTCACCGTTCGATACATAGGACTAACATAAGCTGCCTGCCAGGGCAAAGAGCGATAAGCCTCGGCAAAATCCTCTGCCATTTGTAATCCTTGTTGGGTCAATTCAATATTTGTAGTACCGCAATAAGTTCCAGAGCGGCTGGCGGTTGTTTCTCCGTGACGCAGAAAAAAGATAGTAAGACTCATAGTTTAACTAAAAAAAATCATCTTGTTCCGTGAAGTATTTAAAAAACAAACTCAAAAATGGTCGTAAACAGTTTCGTGCTACATTCAATAAAACATTCGTAATCTTGACATCCATCAATAAAGCGATCGCCGATTAAGAGCATAAACTATGAAAAAGTACCAGTCGATCGCATACTGAGAGTTTTAAAAAGAACAATTTAACTTAGAGGTTGTGGTCTGGCAATTTCTTCTTCAGGAAGAGGAATAAATTCGGTTTCTTGTGGAACTTGAGGAAATTTGCCCGATTGCCAATCTTGCTTGGCTCGTTCGATTCTTTCTGGGCGGCTGGAGACAAAATTCCACCATTTATGGCGTTTTCCGACAGGTTCGCCACCAATAACCATACACCGAGCATTTGACTTTGCAGTTATCTCAACCTCACTATCAGGCGCAAGAACTGCCATTTGGTGTTGTTCTAGCTGTTGCCCATCAACAACGATTCCTGGTGTAATGCTGTAAATAGCTCGTTCGCTGCACTCGGCAGAAAGCATAAATTTACCTTTTGAAGTAAAAACCAAATCGAGATAAATAGTAGGAGACAGAATTTCAACGGGAGAAATTTTGCCTTTAGATTCTCCTGCAATAAGAGTGATATCTACTCCATTCTCCGTCCATGTCGGAATATCAGCACTAGGATAATGACGAAACCAGGGTTCGCTCTCTTCCTCGGCTTCTGGTAAGGCTACCCAAGTTTGTATGGCATGGAGTGTACTTTCTCTGTTGCGTTCGCTTTGAGGACTTCTTTCTGAATGAACGATACCAGAACCCGCACTCATCCAATTAACTGCACCAGGTTGTATTTCACGAATGCTGCCAAGACTATCGCGATGCAATAATGCACCCTCGAAAAGATAAGTAACTGTTGCTAAATTGATATGAGGATGAGGGCGCACGTCAACTCCTTTACCTGGAGGAAAAACAGCAGGACCCAAATGGTCGAAGAAAATAAATGAACCAATCATCATCCTTTCGTCATGAGGCAAGCTGCGACGAGCATTAAATCCTCCTAAATCTTTAATGTGGGGAGCAAGTAGTTGAATAATGCTAGACATAATGGGAAACGGTAGGTGTTAGCTAACTTAATTTAGATTACAGTCTAATTTGACAAATGTAGTTTGATGAAAAGGTAGTCATGCTATATTTAGTCGCTCAAATACTTGAGATCCAACAATTTTACCTTTTTAGATTGTTTCCATACCTTATTGGACTGGTTCTGCTCATTACCCAAACTGAGGTGTGAGTAATACCCGACCAGACATTCTACGGTTGAGCACTTGCTCGTACGCGGTAGCAACACTTTGCAGAGGGTAGGAGTGCAGTTCGCCAATTGGATGTAAGGCATCAGTCTCAAAGCCTGGTGTTATGGTTGTTAAGATTTGAGCACAAGCCGAGCTATCGAGAGATCGACTGTCCACACCAATTAAACGCGACTCTCGGTGATAAAAGTCGATCGCGTCAAAGCTAATACGTCGTTCTTTAGCAGGAGCACTAATTTCCACTAGCCGCCCTCGATGACTGAGGGATTTGAGACATGGTTCGACCATTGCTCCGCCTACCGTATCTACGACAACATTGACACCTTCGCCATTAGTGGCGACCAAAACAATTTTGTCTAGTTCTCCATCTAGATTGAGAATAACATCGGGATTAGATTGTCGAGCTAGATGACGATCGCTTTCTCGTCTTACTGTTCCCAAGACTCGCGCTCCCTGCCACTTAGCAATTTGGATGGCAGCACTGCCCACTCCGCCTGTTGCCCCAACCACTAGCACAGTTTCATCAGCCTTCAACTGGACTGCATTTAGACATAACCAGGCGGTAACGTAAGTAACTCCAATCGAGCCTGCATGCTCCATCGATAAGTTACTAGGTTTCGCACAAACTGCAGTTTGTGGTAAAAGAATGTACTCAGCATGAGTCCCGTCGCGGATAAATCCGATATCGCCTCCCGTTCCCCAGACTTCTTTGCCCAGAAGAGAGTCGGACCCCTCTACCATAATTCCCGCAAAATCGCGTCCTGGCGTGCGAGGCAGGCTTGTATGTAGCATCGTACCAGCTACATTTTTGACATCACCAGGGTTAATCCCTGCAGCGTGAATCTTTACCAAGACTTCATTTCTGGATACTGAAGGCTTTGGTAGCTCCTCAAGCTGTAATTCTGAAGGTGAACCAAAATGATTGATTCGGACAGATAGCATAAGTCTTTACCTAAGTTATGGAATTGTATTTGTAATAGTGAATAAACTTAAGAACAACTATTGCTTAAAAAGCAATTTGACTAATAATTCATAGCAAAAGCCACCAATCAATACGCCAGAGGCTCCAATTAATCCCATTAGCGGCGGAACTGGAGGAACTAATTTCATTCCAGCAAAGGCAACTCCAATGATCCAACCGCCGAGTAAAGCCATTCCAGCATCTTTAACAAACTGTAACATAGTATGATTTTTAAACTTCACAATTAGATTATTTATCTAGCTTAGTAAAACGTTCTAAAGTTTATACTGAGTTTAGTTAATCGCTTGATGAATGGGTGGACCTGCTCTCATAACTTAACTAAGAGCGATCGCAGCAATATTCCAGTGAACGAGCCACCGAGTAATCATGCTGCTTAACAGGGCGCGGTTGTCTGTTGCTCTTGGAGTCATTGCATTTTCCTGGCGACGATGCCTAATTATTCTCGATCTAAGCAGACGATCTTAAAGCAGACTGTAAAACTCTGCTTTGGAAATAGTTGCTTCTACAGCTTATTGCGATCGCTCAACTCGCTTGTAGCTTGATTAACGTTTTTGTCCCACCAGCGTCATCGATCCAGAGTGCTGCGATTTGACCAGTTGAACTTTGTCCTATTAAAACTTCAGTGGGTGCATCGATTGTGTGGGCGTAAGACACTTCATTTTTACCCACCTCAATCACCAGAGCGTTACCTTTACCTGGGCGATCGTAAACAATTGCCATTAATGGTGCGTCCCGAATCAATTCTTCGTCACCAAATTCTGAACTAATGATTTCAATCGAGATATGTCGACCTCGATTACCATTAGAAAATTGGTCAAAAAATTCGCCCCATCGCTCGTGCGGTATAGATTTGTTTATTTCAATATTGCTAGCCATAATGCAATTCCTCATAGAAAAACAGTAACTATTCAAAGTTGATAATTTTGTACTTTAGAATGATGGATTGATGAATTTATCTCGGTACAAACGGATAACTCTAACTAAAGTTGTCTTTGAAATGACCTCACAGCAGTGAAAATCCAAGTTGACGTAAAACTTCTCTCAACCGATCGCGTCCACCCAATGACTGTACTGTTGCGACTCGCTTCAGGGAATGCTCTACCCAATCTCCAGAAACATTCATCTGCTGAGACGCATAGAACTGCTGCATTACCTCGTTATACCGAGCGATTGCCGCTTCTTGCTGAGTAAGATCGTACGTTTCGTAATGAAGTACAGCCGCTTGCGGTAATCGGGGCTTAACTGCTGCTAAGTTTGCCAGATCGGGATAGCCGACACACATGCCAAAAACCGCAAATAGATGGGGCGGTAGCTGAAGTGTTTCGGCTACTTGTTTCGGCTGGTTGCGAATGCCACCAATATAGACCGTGCCCAATTCTAACGACTCGGCGGCGATCGTGGCATTTTGTGCCGCTAAAGCCGCATCAATGACGGCAGTGACAAACATTTCCAGGTAATTCAAGCCGTCAGAGGTCATCCCTTGCTGAGCGGCAAGGTAATCCAGTCGAGCTAGATCGGCTAACCAAACGAGAAACAAAGGACACTGACGGATGTGTGCCTGGTTACCAGCAAGTTGAGCCAAGGTGTTTTTTCGAGACGGATCTTGGACGGCTACGACGCTCCAGGTTTGCAGATTAGAGGATGTTGCTGCTGATTGGGCTGCCGCAATCAGAGTTTCTAAGGTTTGAGGCGGTAGTTCGTCGGGTAGATAGGCACGCACCGAGCGGTGAGACAGTAGTGTTGCTAGGGTTTCATTCCAGAGGTGTTCTGGATTGAAGACGTTGCTGCCATAGCGTTCTCGAATTAGATCGGTTGGGTTGAGTAGATGCATGGGCTACTGGAGATAAGGTAAATTGTATGTCTTAATTTAACTAACTCAAACGAACGTATTGTCGATATAGCACCAACGCCAATCCTCGCCAGGTTCAAACGACTCGACGATGGGATGCTGGGTAGCCTGAAAATGCTTTGTTGCATGTTTGTTTTTGGAAGAATCACAGCATCCTACGTGACCGCAAGTCAGGCAAAGGCGTAGATGAACCCAGCGATCGCCTATTGCCAAACAGTCTTTACAGCCATTGGCACTTGGTGTTACGGCATGGATTAGATCGAGATGAGTGCAGGATTTATTCATTGTTGCTCTAGATTACGGTTATTTACTAAGGTAATTTGGATAATCTGTGTAGCCGAACTCGCTACCGCCATAGAAAGTGCTCAGATCGGCTTCAGTTAACGGAACATCGAGCCGTAGCCGTTCTACCAAGTCGGGGTTAGAAATAAACGATCGCCCGAAAACGATGGCATCCGCCCGTCCGCTTCTGATGGCTTCATCGCCTTGCTGACGGTCAAATCCACCTACAGCCAGCAGCGTTCCCTGGTAAACAGAACGCAGGAGATCGATGGGATTGAAGTTCGGCGCAGTACCTCTGGTGTAACCTCGTTCATACCCAACGTGTAAGTATGCCAACTTAAATGGATTGAGTGCCTTGGCGACATAGATGTAAGTTTCGGCAGGATCGTCATCGAATGTGTCATTGACTGTAAAACCAGGGGCAATTTTTACCCCAACCCGATCTGCTCCCCGAACGCTACATAAAGCTTCGACCACTTCAAGGGTAAAGCGAGTTCGATTCTCCAAGGTGCCGCCATAGGCATCCGTGCGATGATTGGAGCCTGTGACTTGAAACTGGTTTGGTAGATATCCAGTTGCGGCATGAAGTTCCACGCCATCAAAACCTGCCTCAATCGACAGTTCCGCAGATCTGCGATATTCTTCTACTATTAGGGGAATTTCGTCCAACTCTAATGGACGAGGTGTCTCGAACGGGACTTTGCCGTCCCAAATGCGGACTTGTTCTGACACCACTGGAATAGCCGAAGGTGCGATCGGGCGGGCACAATTGGGTAAAAGTGATGAGTGTGTCACCCGTCCAGCGTGCATCAGCTGCACGAATATCCGTCCTCCAGCAGCATGAACCGCATCTGTCACTTTTCGCCAACCTGCAACCTGCTCCTTGTTATGCAGTCCAGGAGAGGTTGTGTACCCTCGTCCCATTAGACTCGGATGGGTTCCTTCTGTAATAATGAGTCCTGCTGTGGCACGCTGAGTGTAGTATTCAGCCATTAACAGCGTAGGAACACAGTCTGGAGTAGCCCTGAGACGAGTCAGCGGAGACATGATAATCCGATTGGGAAGCTCTAAGGAACCAAGTCTGATGGGTGTGAATAGTCCTGTTTTTTTTGAAATTAGCATTTTTCCTTCTAGCGCAGCTTCGAGTATTGCTGAAGTAGTCTCTAGTGAATGATAATGAAATGTTTGACAATTGGTACTTCATTACCGATAACAAACGAACGACAATCGATAATGTCAGCGATCGCGCCAGCAGGAAAGCCAACCAGTAGTACTAGCAAAAACAATAACTGCTCTTCTGGGGAACTTAACTGGACAAAGTCTTTACGATTGAATAAATTCCAGAAGATCGGCATCGATCTGGTCTGCGTTCGTTGTCGGCATGCCGTGTGGGAATCCTTTGTAAGTTTTAAGTATTGAGTTCTTCACCAACTTAGCACTCAGCAGTCCAGAGTTTTCATAAGGGACGATTTGGTCATCATCGCCATGCATGATCAGAGTCGGCACCGAGATTTTCTTCAGATCCTCCGTAAAGTCGGTTTGGGAAAAAGCCACGATGCCATCATAGTGAGCCTTACTCCCGCCCATCATGCCTTGTCGCCACCAATTCTCAATCACACCTTGGGATGCTTTTGTATCTGGTCGGTTATAACCGTAAAAAGGACCGGCTGGCACATCCCAATAAAATTGTGCCCGATTGGTGGCTACCTGCACTTGGAAGTTATCGAATACTTCTTTGGGCAGACCGCCAGGATTTGCTGAAGTTCTTACCATTAGTGGCGGCACTGCACTAATGAGTACCGCTTTGGCGACACGACTTTCGCCGTGACGTGCTATGTAACGGACGACCTCTCCACCACCGGTCGAGTGACCAATATGGATAGCATCCTTTAGATCGAGATGCGCGGTAAGCGCAGCAAGATCGTCGGCGTAGTGATTCATGTCATGTCCGTCACTGACTTGGCTCGATCGTCCGTGACCTCGCCGATCGTGGGCAATAACTCGATAACCGTGATTTAAGAAGAACATCATTTGAGTGTCCCAGTCGTCAGCAGACAGAGGCCAACCGTGCGAAAAAACGATGGGCTGCCCTCTGCCCCAGTCTTTGTAATAGATTTGAGTTCCGTCTTCAGTCGTAATTGTAGGCATGAGATTCCTTGTTAATTAAATTAAGTAGGTATGAATCAATTAGAAAAAGATAAATTTGACTGTCGAGATACTTTGTAAAATAGTAGATTAATTGCTGACTTGTTTCAGTATGAAGCTCGACCTCATGCTCTGACCATTCAAGATCGATGTGTTAAGCAGGAACTTAAGAGAATTGCCAATTTTAGTGGCTACGGCAGAAGTATCACTACTGTTTCAAAATGAGTTTGACAGCTAATTAATAACAATATTCGCCAAATTCGATTAGTAACGAAGTAGGTGCCATAGAACTATCTTCAGTGAGACATTAAGTAGGTTGAAATACTAACGAATTGACTTATTTGAATGAGAATTACCAGCACAATTAACGCGATCGTGATGTAAAATCGGTTACGCTGTTGCCAAAATGCCAACACAGAAAAAATTAATCACAACGATCGCAATAAATTCGAGGTTATTCGTAAAAAACAATTAAGCTAAATCGAAGAGTAAGATCTCTGCTCCAATATCTGTGTGAAATATTAGATTTTCTGCACCACTAATTTGTACCCCGTCTCCTGCTTTGAGAATTTCATCGTTTATGGTGAGATTGCCCTGTGTCACTTGCACCCAGGCATACCGTTCGGGTTTTACCAGATAATTGAGGGGTTGACCGAGTTCGAGCTGGGCTACATAGATTTCGACATCTTGATAAATTGTTACTGCTCCATTCCGTCCATCGGGTGCGGCAATGAGTCGCAACTTACCCTGCTTCTCTACTGGAGAAAAACTACGTTGCTCGTAGCGTGGCTTAATTCCTTGGCGATCGGGTAGAATCCAAATCTGCAATAAGTGAACTGGTTTGGACTGCGAAGGATTGAATTCGCTATGGGTAATGCCCGTTCCCGCACTCATAATTTGAGCATCACCAGGCTTGATGATTTCTCCGTTGCCCAAATTGTCTTTATGTGCGATTTCTCCGCTCAGTACGTAGGTCAAGATCTCCATATCTCGATGGCTGTGAGTGCCAAACCCCGCTCCTGGAATAACGCGATCCTCGTTAATTACTCGGAGAGTGCGAAAGCCCATTCGATTCGGATCGTAAAACCCACCGAATGAAAATGTATGACGGCTATCTAACCAGCCAGTCAAGGTCTTACCTCGTGAATTTCGATCGTGAATTAGGTGAGTTTTCTGCTCTGTATTCATGGCTAATTCTTTTGCTGTTTCTGTTTGAAACTTTACTTAACTATGCCAACACTTACCAAAATATAACAAGTCAAAATTGATAAGTTACGGTGGAATTTAAAACTTTCTCATGTAGCGTTGGTAAATAAAACAGAGTTGAAATTCAAGAGTTACGAACAGTATCGTCAACTGTTTCATACCTAAAATCACCAACACCAATATTCAAATTATTAAACGAGATCGCGAGCGAAGAATTAAAAGTATATTAAAGGTAAATCGAGTTTTACCGCAGGCAATTTTCCTGGTGTACGATGGCGATCGCCCTACCCGACATTAGCGTCAAAACTAAAATCTACGAAAGTGTCAATTCCCTCGTTTATCGGGCAGTTAGGCGAGCGGATAATACGGCGGTCGTGCTGAAGGTTCTCAAACAAAACTATCCTACAAGTGCCGAACTAATTCGCTACAAACAAGAATATGAAATTACACGCTCTCTCGATCTAGAAGGCGTTATTGAAGCTTATAACCAACAAGATTATCAAAGAACTTTAGTTATTATCCTCGAAGATTTTGGCGGAGAATCCTTATACAAACTAAGGGAATTTAAAGAAATTTCTTGTCCGATGCCCTTAGCCGAATTTCTCCGTCTGGCGATCGCCATTACCGAAATTTTGGGCAAAATTCATGCTGCTAATGTCATTCACAAAGATATAAACCCCAGCAATATCGTTCTCAATCCACGAACGGGAATTATCAAAATTATTGACTTTGGCATTGCAACTCGATTGACTCGCACCAATCCAACTTTTAAAAATCTAAATATTTTAGAAGGCACTTTTGCTTATATGTCCCCCGAACAAACGGGAAGGATGAATCGCAGTCTCGATTATCGCACCGATTTTTATTCTCTCGGCGTTACCTTTTACGAATTGCTGACAGGAAAGTTGCCTTTTGCTACAACTGACGTGTTGGAGTTAGTACATTGCCATATTGCCAAACAACCAATTCCAGTTCATGAAGTAAATCTAGAAATTCCCCCAATCGTTTCAGCAATTGTAATGAAATTAATGGCAAAGAATGCTGAGGAACGATATCAAAGTGCTTGGGGAATTAAAACCGATCTAGAAAAATGTCTAAAACAGTTAGAAACAAAGAGTTGCCTGGAAACCTTTCCCTTGGGTTCGCACGACATTTCTAACAAGTTTCAAATTCCGCAAAAGCTATATGGACGTGAAACAGAAATTGAGACATTACTAACAGCATTTGAACGAGTAGCGACAACAAACGATCGTCAATCCAAAATTGAAATGCTGCTAGTTGCTGGATATTCTGGTATTGGAAAATCCTATCTGGTGCATGAGATTTACAAACCGATTACTGAAAAATGTGGTTATTTTATTTCTGGAAAATTCGACCAATTTAAGCGCAATATTCCTTACTCGGCTGTTGTAGATGCTTTTCAAGAATTGGTCGAGCAACTATTGAGCGAGTCAGAAACGCAACTGCAACGATGGCGAGAAAAACTATTAACGGCTTTGGGTGCAAACGGACAGGTAATTATTGACGTAATTCCCGAAGTAGAATCAATCGTCGGCATACAGCCAGCCGTACCAGATTTAGGTGCAACAGAATCTCAAAATCGATTTAATCGAGTCTTTCAAAACTTTATTCGGGTGTTTTGCTCCCACGAATATCCTTTAGTTATCTTTCTAGACGATCTTCAGTGGGTAGACTCAGCAACGCTAAAGCTAATCGAATTGATGATGAGCGATCGCGAGACGCAATATCTATTTTTAATTGGGGCATACCGAGATAATGAAGTCTACCCAACTCATCCTTTAATGATGACAGTTGAGAGATTAAAAGAAGAAGCTGTGGCGATCGCTCAAATTACTTTAGCACCATTAAGACTAGAAGCGATCGCTCGACTCATTGCCGAAACTTTGCACAGTGACACTAGCACCGTAAAACCCTTAGCCGAGCTAGTCATGGCTAAAACTGGTGGAAATCCTTTCTTTATTAATGAATTTCTCAAAACGCTGTATGCAGAAAATTTAATTACTTTTAATTCGCCTGACAATTCGCAGTTTAGCTTAGACGAAAAACCAAAATGGAACTGGGATATTACTCAAATCGAAGCCAAAAATATCACTGACAATGTGGTGGAGATGACTGTTGCTAAATTGAAAAAACTGTCAAATTCAACGCAGCAGATTTTACAATTAGCAGCTTGTGTGGGTGCTGACTTCGATTTAGATACCCTTGCGATCGTTTGTAAAAAATTGCCTCACGAAATTTTTCCCAAACTAGTCGAAGCAATTGAGTTAGGTTTGATTCTGCCCGTATCCAGACTAGATGAAGCATTATTGATTCAAAATTATAAATTCCTACACGATCGCATTCAACAAGCTGCTTACGCGCTAATTGCTGAGGATCGACAACAAGCCGTTCGCTTACAAATTGGATATCTTTTGTGGCAAAGTAGCGAGCCTGGCACTATCCCAGATAAATTATTTGAAATCGTCGATTGCCTTAATTTAGGTCTTAATCTAGTCACGGAGCGACAAGAGCGAAACAAAATAGCCAAATTAAATCTAATCGCAGGACAGAGAGCCAAAAAAACATCAGCCTATAGTGCTGCACTACAATATCTAACGACAGGAATAGAATTACTAGCTGCTGATAGCTGGCAGTTTCAGTACGCTTTGACCCTGGCACTACACGAAGAAGCAACAGAAGCAGCATACCTGTATGGTGACGTTCGGCAAATGGAGCGATGGGCAGCCGTCGTTTTAGAACGCGCCAATACGGTTCTAGATAAGATAAAAGTTTATGAAACTAAAATTCAAAATTGCATGGTGCAGGGTAGGCAAACCGAGGCGATTGAGATTGGCTTAGAAGTTTTAGAGTTGCTGGGTATAGCTCTGCCAGAGATGCCAACAGAAATTGATGTTCGACGGCGAATAACAGAAACGGCAGAATACTTTAGTGCCATACATATTGAAGATTTGTTAGAGCTACCATTAATGCAGGAGCCAGATAAACTGGCTGCTATGCAGATCTTATCAAGCTTGGTTGCAGCAGGACATCAGGTTGCTCCTCTACTACTACCGTTGACTGTATTAGAGCAGATAAATTTATCAGCGCGATATGGAAATACGTCCTTCTCAACTCATGCCTATGCTGCTTACGGTGGGCTAATTCTCAATGGTGTAATGCGAGATTTTGCAGGAGCTTATCGGTTTGGAAGACTAGCATTAAGCTTAACTGAGCGATTAGACGATAAAAAGCTTAAGTGTATGGTTCTAGAGATAGTTGCAGGACATATTATGCACTGTAAAGATCCTATTCGCCAAACTCTACCCTTACTTCAAGAGTCATATGAGACTGGGCTGGAAACAGGAAATATAGAATTTAGCGCATATGCTGCAAATTTTAGCTGTCTGCACTCATATTTTGCTGGTTTAGAATTGAAAAAAGTGATATCGGCGATCGAGAGCTACAGTGATGCGATAATTCAGTTCAAACAGGAAAATATGCTGACTTATCTCCGTAGATTGCAGCAAGTTATCCTTAATTTACAAGCAGAACGAGTTGAAAATCCAGGTCGATTACTGGGCGATTGCTATGACGAAAATCAATTTTTACCAATTCATCTTGAAGCAAATGATAGAACTCACCTTCATCATCTGTATTTAGATAAACTCATTTTAAATTATTTATTTGAAGATGTTTTACAGGCAGTGGAGTATGCCTCTCAGACCGAACTTTATTTAGACGGAGTAGTAGGAAATTTTTCGATATCTCTATTCTATTTTTATGATTCTTTAGCTCAGATTCAGCTATATCAGCTTGTTTCTTTTTCAGAACGAGAACTGCTGTTGCCCAAAATAATCAGCAACCAGGAAAAGATGCAGGAATGGGCAAATTCTGCTCCAACTAATTATCAGCACAAATACGATCTGGTAGAAGCAGAAAAAGCGCGAATTTTGGGTCAATTTTTTGAAGCAGAAGAACTTTACGAGCAAGCAATTCAAGGGGCTAGAAATAATGAGTATCTACAAGAAGAAGCCTTGGCTTACGAGTTAGCAGCCAAGCATTATCTGGCGCGAGGTCGAGAAAAGATCGCCCAAACCTACATGAGAGAAGCTCACTACTGCTACGATCGCTGGGGAGCAAAAGCCAAAGTTGCAGATATAGAAGCAAAATATCCGCACTTGCTGACTCAATCTCACACTGTCAATCGGACAACAAATACCTATATGAAGAATTCCGTTACCACGACGAGCGCTGGTAGCTCTCAAGAAGCTTTAGATTTGGCAGCAGCAATGAAAGCTTCTCAAGCAATTTCGAGTGAAATTATTTTAGATAAGTTACTGTCTTCTTTAATGAAAATCCTAATCGAAAATGCTGGGGCGCAAACAGGTTTTTTGATTTTAGAAGCGGATGGGGAATGGAAAATTGAGGCTGCTTGTGAAATGGATGTCGGTACGGGTAATGACGTTTGCAGCGTTAAAGTATTGCAGTCTACTCTAATTAAAAATCGCCTCCCTACAACAATTATCGACTATGTAATTCGTACTAAAGAAAGCGTAGTCTTAACTGATGCGACTCGTGAGGGTAAATTTACTCTAGATCCTTACGTTAAAGAGCATCAGCCCAAATCGATTTTATGTGTGCCGCTTCTCTACCAAGGGCAACTCAACGGCATTGTGTATCTAGAAAATAATCTTACGACTGGAGCTTTTAAGAGCGATCGCTTAAAAAGCTTACAACTTTTATCGGGACAGGCGGCGATCGCAATTACTAATGCCAAACTCTACGCTGAAGTGAAAGAACGGGAAAGCCGTTTAACTCAATTTATCAATGCGATGCCAGTGGCAATTACAGTCATCGATAGTAATGGACGTATTTGCTACGTCAATCAAATGAACTACAAGTTATGTGGCATCAACGCTATGCCTGAAACCATTACCGAAGAATTATTAGAACAGATCCAAGTTTACCAGGCAGGAACGGATCGATTGTATGCTGTGGAGCGACTTCCCATTTTTAGAGCGTTAGCAGGGGAAACTGTTACCGTTGACGATATAGAATTTCGCTGTCTGGAGCGAACTATCCCCATATCGGTTTCTAGCACGCCAGTTTTTGATGAAAAGGGAAATATTATCTATGCGATCTCTACCTTTCAAGATATTAGCGATCGCAAACAGACAGAAAAACTGTTAGCTAATTACAACCGTACCTTAGAGCAAAAGGTTGCAGAACGAACGGCAGCATTGCAGGAAAGTAAAGCTGCACTGTGCGATGTCTACGACGAGCTTCACTTACGAGAAAAAGAATTACGATTAATCACGGATGCACTCCCCGCTTGTATCTTTTACACCGATATCAATCAGTACTATCGATTTGTCAACCAAACCTGTGCAGTTTGGTTTGATTGTAGCCGCGAGGAAATTATCGGCAAGCGCAATCGCGAATTTCTTGGTGAAGTAGCTTATCAACTGCTAGAGCCATACATCAAAAGTGCGCTGGAAGGACAGGCTGTAAACTATGAGGCAGAAGTTTTTTATCCATCTGGCAAAAGGTATATTAGTGCAACCTATATTCCCGACTTCGATGCCAACGATCGAGTCAAAGGATACTATGGTCTAATTACAGACATTAGCGAACAGCACAACACGGCACTGCGAGAACGCAAACAAGCCGAAGAAACGTTAGTTATCGAAGAACGCAACCGCATGGCAAGAGAAATCCACGACACTTTAGCTCAAACCTTTACTGCCATTATCATTCACTCAAGATCCGCATCAAACAAACTGACCGCAGATCCAGTCAAAGCACAAATACATCTCACTCAAACACAAGAATTGGCACGCTCTGGGTTAGCCGAGGCACGCCGCTCGGTAGAAGCTCTGCGTCGTCCCTACTTACTAGAGAACGGTCAGTTGTCTGAGGCACTCGATCGCCTAGTTACCCAAATGCAATCGTCGGCAGAAACGCGCATCGTCTGTGAAACGTTCGGTACGGCGTATCCCCTGCCAGCAGAAGTAGAAAATAATCTGCTGCGAATTGGACAAGAAGCATTGACAAATGCAATTAAATATGCAGCAGCAAGCGAAGTTAGAATTCAGTTAATCTATGAACTGACACAGTGTATCTTACGAGTTAAAGATAACGGACGAGGATTTACACTCGACAGTTCCTCTACTAGTAAAGGCTTTGGTTTACTGGGAATGACGGAACGAGCCAGTCGCATTGGGGCGCAGTTAAAAATTCAAAGTGCTAGAGAAGCAGGAACAGAAATTGTTGTATCGGTAACACGGAGATAGAGCGCGATGAATCCATCCCAGCCAATTCGTATATTAGTAGTTGACGATCATCCCGTCGTGCGTCAGGGTTTGGTGGGAATGTTAGAGGAATCATCAGATCTTACCGTTGTCGGACAAGCTGGCAATGGGCGCGAGGCAGTCGAATTTTTCCGCCAGCAACAGCCCGATGTTACTTTAATGGATTTGCGAATGCCAGAACTAGATGGGGTTGCTGCCATTACTGCTATTTGTGCCGAGTTTCACCAGGCTCAAATCATCATTTTGAGTACCTACGACAGCGACGAAGATATTTATCGCGGCTTGAGAGCGGGGGCAAAGGGCTATTTACTCAAGGATGCCGAACCAGAGGAACTTTTAGCAGCCATCCGTACCGTTTGTTTTGGAAAACAGTATATTCCGCCCAGTGTCGGAGCTAAACTAGCCGAGCGGATGATGAGTCGGGATTTGAGCGATCGCGAGTTAGAGATACTTCAGCTCATCACTAAAGGTAAGAGAACTCAAGAAATTAGCGCGATTTTACATATTACCGAGCGTACCGTCAATTTTCACGTCAACAACATTTTGAACAAATTGGAAGTCAGCGATCGAACACAAGCGGTAATTGTGGCATTGAGGCGAGGAATTGTCAAACTGTAAGGCAATACCCATTAGTGACAAAAGAGGGTTATTTTAACTTGTTACGATTGGACAATACCTGTCAATATTGTCAGTCAAAAAGTAGAGCGGCTTATCAGCTATAAATCCGAGCTTTTTTTCAGCGACAAAGTTAGAGCAATTCTTTAAATTAAAAATAGACAAATAAACGTTCTTATTCAATTCAGACTTAAGGATGAGGTATGGAATATCTAGCATTTACTATGCTTTCAGCCAGCGAAAACCTAGGCAGGCAAAGGATATAACCTAATTAGCTAAAAGGTTCTTATATGAATCCAGCAAGCAATAATAATAAATTGTCCTTGTCAAATTCAGATCGCGTTCGAGGAAATATGGATGCTTCAATAAAACTTCTCGAATATGGTGATTACCAATGCTCCCAATGCGGTCAGCTTCACAGGACGCTCCAGGGGATGGTACGACAAATTAGCGAAAGCTTTTGCTTTGCCTTCCGTCACTTTCCCCAGACGCAGATTCATCCCCAATCCCAAAGAGCAGCAGAAGCAGCAGAATCTGCTGCCGCACAAGGAAAATTTTGGCAAATGCACGATACTCTTTTCGAGCATCAGCAAGCTTTGGATGATAGTCATCTGGTCGAGTATGCCAACAACTTGGGGTTAGATATTCCTCAATTTTTGAAGGCTCTATCAGAACACGTTTACATCAACCGAGTCAATGAAGATATCAAAAGCGGAAGAGACAATAACGTCATTAGCACCCCAACGTTATTTATTAATGGCGATCGCTATATTGGAGCTTGGGACATTGAAAGCTTACTTGCTGCCATTTCAGGAAGATCAGGTGGCGATCGCTAATTCCATAAACAAATAGATTACTCGATTAAATAAGAGGAAAATATGTCTAATCCTACTACAACATTGACTACTCCCTACCAACCGTTAAGAGTTCTTCCTTCGAGATCTGACTCTAATTTTTCGAGCGTGCTACAGATGATTCCATCGCACTCAACAACTAATAAAAGCAAGCGTCAACGAGGAGTTGTTCTAACCGAGCAGGGATGGCAGAAACTCGTGCGGGCTGGAGTGTTGTGTGATGAGTTTGACCGTCGTTACACCTACGAAGAATTGAGCGAGCGATCGCTTCTCGACTCTCGTACGGTTAGTCGCATTCTCAGTTGCGAAGTCAAAGTAGATAAACGTACCTTAAAGGCTTTTTTTCAAGCTTTTAATCTATCCTTAGAAGCAAATGACTATACTAGACCAACTAAACCAAAATCCGATCCAGGGAGTAAAAGGATTGTCAATTTCGCCTACGCTCCCAGCTTAAGTGCTGCTACAGCTAAAGCAAGTTTGTCTGTGGAGGAGTTGGCAGAATTACTCCCAGGTATTATGCAAGATTTAAAATGTCTGGTCGACTTATATAACTATATTAGTGTCATCCTCGAACAAAACTAAGCGATCGCTTGTATAAATAAAAAACTACGAACTAATTTATTAAATCTCGGCAATGTTATCACTACATAATTCTAATTCAAGTCCTCAAGCCGAAACAAATCATATTGTTGAGTTCTCAACCATAGAAGCCGATATGAACTTGCCGATTTCAATAACTTACTGCCTCACGGATGATGCGTGTTTTGGCTTCCTAAATAGTAAAGTGTTGCAAATAGAGGTCGAATAAGATGTCGGATTTTGATTACAAACAGTTGATGCAGAGCAATCTGTCTGCCGTGTTCAGCGAGCGAGAACCTGCGTTTAGAATTCGAGCGATCGAAAAACTGTATGTTGCTGACCCAACGCTCTATGAGCCAATCGAGATCGTGCGGGGTCGCCAGGCGATTTCGGACACCGTCGGTCGTCTGCTAGCAAGCCTGCCGCCCGACTTCGCGTTTACAGTTGCAGGACCAGTTGTAGGGCATCACAATATGTGCTGTGTTCAATGGCGCGGTGGTCCGCAAAGTGGTTCAGCTACGATTTCGGGAAGCGATGTAGTCCAGATCGAGGATGGCAAGATCGAATCGATCTATGTATTTATCGATCCAACGTTACGTTGAGATCGATTTAGATTAAGAATAATTAGGCAGCGGCACTAGTAGCAATAAGGTAGATCGCCAGAAACATCCCGAACAGAAGGCTATGGAAACTGATATCCATGTTATGCACAAAAGATTTATTACAGCTTGAGTTATTTCGGACGCTGCCTCCGACGCGCCTGGAATGGGTGTGCAATCGCGCTCGACGGATCGACCTCGCAGCAGGAGATTTCCTGGTTCGAGAAGGAGACCCCCCGCAAGGACTGTTTGTCTCGATCGAGGGTGAAATTGAGGTCACTCGTCGTCCCGAAGGGATCGATATACTGCTAGGACATCACGAATCGCCCTCATTTTTTGGTGAAGTTCCTATCCTGGCGGAAGAAATTAGCCACGTTACCTTACGTGCCTCAACGGACTGCCGAGTTTACGAAATTTCTAGCGATGATTTTGAAACACTGCTCCAAGAGTGCCGAGAGTTTGGACGCTGCATCTTTCGGATCTTGACAATTCGGGTGAGTTGAGTCTTTAACTTACAATCTTCATCCAGCAAAGATTGTTTTGACATTTTCTGTAACTAATTTAGATGAAGAGATCGCACAGTTGAAAGCTAAAGGGATTGCGTTAGTCGGCAGTCCCTGTCAATACCCAGAGGTTGAGATACTACAAGACGGGATACTCTCCGCCTGCTTTCGCGATCCAGATGGCAATCTAATTGAATTCGAGCAGTTCCTGAGCTAAAGAGATCTATGGCACTGTTTTTATTCAGGCGATCGCATTTACTGGCGATTAAAAATTCTATTGGTAACAGCAAATTGAAGTTATTTTAAAATTTAACTTTACCTGAATTTACTACTCGATCGCACTGGTAATCTTTCTATCTACTCATGAGCGTAACTAATATTGCCCCGCCAAAAACTAGAGTCAGTCCAAAGCAATGGCTGCAAAAAAATTTATTCAATACCTGGTATAACAGCATTCTCACCATAATTAGTTTGTTGCTGATTTATTGGCTGGTTTCCCGTTTGTTTACTTGGGCGTTTACTCAAGCGCAGTGGCAAGTTATAGCTGCTAACTGGCGGTTGTTTTTTGTCGGGCGGTATCCTGTCAAAGCTTTGTGGCGTGCCTGGACAACATTGGTCATAATTTTTGCTTTAACGGGACTTTCTTGGGGAATACTTGCTAGAGCGGCGGCTAATTTATTCGATCGCCATATTTTGGTCATTTTAAGTGTGGTAGCAGCGATTTGTATTTTAGTAGCAATACCAGGAGGCATCAAAGCCAGTGCCTTACTTTTAGGAATGCTATTACTGCTAATTGTCTGTGCAATTGTCGGACAAAAGTTAGGTAGAAAATTTCCCAATATTAGTAGCTGGCTAACGTTAATTTGGTCTTTAACCTTTTTTTTCAATCTCTGGCTATTGCTAGACGTTAGCTCGTTTAATTTAGACCGTTTGAGTGGCTTAATGCTGACTATTCCCATTGCTGTAATTAGTATTGTCTTGTGTTTTCCCTTCGGTGTTTTACTAGCATTGGGCAGACAAAGTAAACTACCAGTTATTCATTGGTTATCGGTAGCCTATATTGAAATAGTTCGCGGCTTTCCTTTAATTGGTATTTTGTTTATGGCACAGGTAATGTTACCCCTGGTGTTACCTGCTGGTGTTAGACCAGAACGAGTAGTCAGAGCGATCGCAGGATTTACGATTTACAGTGCGGCTTATCTAGCAGAAAACGTGCGCGGTGGTTTGCAGTCAATTCCTCGCGGACAAACCGAAGCCGCACAAGCTTTAGGTTTAAATCCAATTTATACTTTAGCATTTATTATCCTACCACAAGCGCTTAAAGCCGTTATACCCAGTATGGTAGGGCAGTTTATCGCCTTATTTAAAGATACTTCTTTACTGGCGATCGTCGGTCTGACGGATCTGCTCGGCATTTCCCAATCAATTTTAGCCAATCCTAAATATCTAGGACGCTATGGAGAAGTATATATTTTTGTCGCGGCTATTTACTGGGTGTTCTGTTATTCGATGTCTGCAGCCAGTAGAAGACTGGAGAAGTAAGGGAAGCAGGAAACATTGAACAATGAACAGGGAACAATGAACAGTTAAATTTTTATTGCTCATTGCTCAATGTCTTTTTCCTAGAGCCTGAATTACTTGCTACTTGCTACTTTAATCACTTGCCTTCCAAAGCTGCATTGGTTTTAGCGCGATCGATCTTGAGTAGAAGAACTCCTAAAGGCGGCAGACACAGATCTAGAGAATAAGGCAAATTGTGGAAAGACCATTCATCAGTCCACTTGCCGCCCAAATTACCCATATTGCTACCGCCATAAGTTTTGGCATCGCTATTAAATAACTCAGTATAAAATCCCATTTCTGGTACGCCTATACGGTAATGACTGTGAGGTTGGGGAGTAAAGTTACAAACGGCAATTAAAAAGTCACCAGGATCTTTGCCACGACGAATAAAAGCAACTACGCTATGACGATTATCGCTACAGTCGATCCATTCAAAACCAGCTTCTTCAAAATCTTGTGTATACAGAGCGGATTCGGATTTGTAAATAGAGTTAAGATCGGCAAAGAATTGCTTGAGCAATTTGTGGTTGTTATATTGCAGCAAATGCCATTCTAGATCTGCCCATACGTTCCATTCGCTCCACTGTCCGAATTCCATGCTCATAAACATGGTTTTCTTACCTGGATGGGCAAACATATAGGCAAACAAACAGCGCACGTTAGCAAACTTTTGCCATTCATCTCCAGGCATCTTGCCGATAATATTACTTTTGCCGTGAACGATCTCATCATGAGAAAGTGCCAGCATATAATTTTCACTATGGTGATACCACATACTAAATGTCAGATTATTTTGATGAAACTGGCGAAACCAGGGATCCATGTGAAAGTAATCCAGCATATCGTGCATCCAGCCCATGTTCCACTTAAGGTTGAAACCCAAACCTCCAGTATAGGTGGGCCAAGATACCATAGGCCATGAAGTTGATTCTTCGGCAATTGACAGGGTTCCAGGGAAATAGCCAAAGAGCAAACTATTTACCTGACGTAAAAAATCTGCTGCCTCAATATTTTCTCTACCGCCATACTGGTTAGTTACCCATTCGCCTTCTTTGCGACAGTAATCTAAGTACAGCATGGAAGCAACAGCATCAACGCGGATTCCGTCTATATGATATTTATCGAACCAAAATAAAGCATTAGCAACCAAAAAATTTCTGACTTCGTTGCGACTATAGTTAAAAACCAGAGTTCCCCATTCTTTGTGTTCGCCTTTACGGGGATCGGCGTGTTCGTAAAGATGAGTACCGTCGAAGAACGCTAGCCCGTGTCCGTCTTTGGGAAAGTGACCAGGTACCCAATCGACAATTACGCCAATGCCGTTTTTATGACAGCGATCGACAAAATACATCAAATCTTCGGGATTGCCAAAGCGCGAAGTAGGAGCGTAATATCCCGTAACTTGATAACCCCACGAACCATCGAATGGATGTTCGGCGATGGGTAGCAATTCGATGTGAGTGTAGCCTAATTCTTTAACGTAGGGAATTAACTTATCTGCTAGTTCGTAGTAACTTAAAAATCGTCCTTCCGATTTCCATCCCGATATCGGCACTGGTTCTGATTTACCCGAAAGTAAATTAGTTTTTTCTCTAGCAGAAGCGTGGAGCCACGAACCAAGATGAACTTCATAAACAGAAATTGGTTGGGTCAGGGGGTCTGTATGGCGACGTTGTTCCATCCAGTCTGCATCGTTCCACTGATAGACATCTAGATCGGCAACTATCGAGGCGGTTTTAGGTCTTATTTCTTGCTGAAAACCATAGGGATCGGATTTTTCATATATATGCCCTTCTAAGTTTTTAACTTCATATTTATAACTCGCTCCTATCGTTAGTTCGGGAATAAATAATTCCCAGACTCCGTTACCTCTTTTTCGCATCTGGTGTTCTCTGCCATCCCAATGGTTAAAGTCACCGAGAATAGAAACGTTACGAGCGTTGGGTGCCCAAAGCGCGAAATAAACTCCTTTTACGCCTTCTATTTCTGTTGGATGGGCACCAAGTTTTTCATAAATACGATGGTGATTGCCTTCGGCAAATAAATGAACATCTAAATCGGTAAGTTTGGGGGAACGAAAGGCGTAAGGGTCGTAAATTACTCGTTCGCGATCGCCGTTTTTAATTCGCAACTGATAATTTGCTAGTTCGGGTGCTTGAATCGTGCATACGAAGAAATTGGGATGATGCAGTGACTGCATGGGATACTCGTTTCTTTCTTCAGGACAAACTACCCAGGCGGCTTGAGCTTGAGGTAAATAAGCCCGCACCACCCAGCTTTGAACTTGACCGTTTTGTTCTAAAGGATGACAACCCAAGATTTCAAAAGGGTCGTGATGCAAATTATTAACAATTCGAGCAACTTGTTCGGGAGCGATAGCTGAAGTCATTTACAATACCAATATTTACAAGTGTAGACAAAAAAAATAGTTGTTTTTTAGTTCTTTAAAGCAAAAGTATTTAGATCTTTAATAGTCTAACTATATCTCGAACAGTATATAGAAATTATCATCTACTAGACTTTGTCCAGAGATTTTTTCTAGTTATTTAGACAAAATACACTCAGCAGCAACTACGTTAAAACCATTGCTGGCGAAAACCGAACAGCTATCTTTGACGGTACTCAAAGCTGGAACTTTTCCTAGTTCGAGACGCTCGATCGCCTTTTGAGCGGCTGGCTGGTGTAGTAAAATCCAGTTGCTATCCTTGATGTATTTAGGGGTAAAGCTGTTTGGTTCGATTAAGAAAAAATCGATACCGTACCTGCGAATAAACTGTTTGACTACTTTCAGATCGGGACTGTACTGCGCGATAATTAGTGCGGTCGCCCGTTGGCGAAAAGGACGATAATATCCTAAATGATAGGGAATGGCATATTCTGGGCTAACCAAAATCGAACGTTGGGTAAAGCTAGGCAGATAGTCGGTTTCATTGGTTAGAGAAGCAATTAAAATATTTTTGGGCTGCTGTTGAAAAAATTGATACAAAGCAGGCTGGTCGCCAGATTTATAATTGCTGACAGGCAATTTTTTTAGCAATAGAGGGTAGTAAAAAATCGTTCCTAGTGCCAAAAATGCAGTCAAACTTAAAACCAACAGTTTCTGCCCGATAGTAATTAAATTTAAATTTTGAGGAGGAATTGCTTGCTGCAAGCGATTGAGTAATGTTGCCAAAAACGTGGTAATAGTTATACCTGCCGCCAACACCAAAACAATCCGAAAACTATGATCGCTATAGCGGCTGGGAAGATGTAAGGTAAACAGCAGTGCATGAGCTAAAGCAAACATAACTATAGATACGGCAATTAACTGAGGCAGAAGCCTAATATTGCGATTGATTCGCTCGATTAAAGCAAACTGCTGCGGAAATTCGCTCGCAAAAGGTAAAAACAGTCCAAAAGTCAGGGTAGCGGGATTTAATAAAGCTTCAGAAGTCAATCCTGCTCTACCACCCCCTACTAAATATTGCCACCAATGGTCTTTAAAAAAACTCGATCGCCCGTTTGGATAAAATTCTGGTAGCTGCAACGCTTGAGCGCGGGTAATTGTTGGAGCAAACTCAGAATTATCAAACGCATAGGGAAATAAGACCATAAAAGCTGTCGCCAAACCTAAAAAACACAGTAAATAGTCTTGTGAATCTTTAGAAAAACTGAGAGTTTTACCCTGCCATTCTATTAGTTGACAAACCAACATACCCCCACAGATAAAAACATACTGAGGATAAAAAATTCCTAATAGAACAATCGCTACGACACAAGGCAACAGAGAACGTTTGGTTAAATAATATAAAAATGCCAAAAAGAAAGGATAGACAAAAGCTCTGGGCGTAGCAGAAATTAAGTCATCCTGCATCCATAGTGCCTGATTTAAAAGCAGCGTGGTAATAAAGCACCCAATGGGAACGGGAAATATCCGCTTACATAGCAAAAAGCAATAATAGCTGGAAATTAGCGCAATTGGTAGAGGTAACAGCCTATTAAATACAAAAGGAGCGATACCCAAATCCACAGCCCAATGATATAGAGTTCGATATCCTACAGGAGCGACAGATTGAAAATAGTCGGCAATAAGATCGTTAGGAAACAGTTCTGAATCGATATAGCGCATCATCCAAAAGACGTGCTGTCGGGCATCGTCTTGAACTATATATTCTCCAGCAAAAGCCTTTTGAAGTGCTAGCCAGCTATAGATTACCGAAAAAGCCAAGCTCAAACACAACCAAAATTGCGTCCGCCTGGCGATTTGTAAAGTAGCTAAATTTTTCAACTTATCGTCCCTGACAACAATAAATTTTGACCTGTCCCTATCGTCAATAAGTTCCCTATTTTTAAAGTAGTAAGTAGCAAGTTAAGATAAACTACTTTTGACTTTTAACTTCTTGCTCCGTCTTTACGCTGAGGTTTCCTCAGCGCAGGCGGTGCGCTTTTTACTTTCTATTTCCAGCCTGTTTGAGCATATCGATTAAAGTATGATGGGCATCTTCTGCATCTTTCAGAGTATGGTCAAATTGCACTCTCACGGGAACGGTTTCTCCTGCTATTTGTGCCGATAAATTCATTCCCTGTGGATCGATAGAATCCATTATTGCCGATTCAGTTTGAGGAGTATTGCCATATACTTTGGCATAAAGAACTATCGCCTCGCTATGATCCTCGTTCATGTGTTTGCAGATGCGATCGCTGATTGCAGGAGTAATAGTTTCAGACATTGATAAATAAACGTGTATAATCTCGATAACAAATATCTATGTTACTAGCTTTTATAGGCGTTCTATATTTTTTGATAGATACCTCCGACAAAAAGCCACAACTTCATTTATAGAGTTAGTTTGTTGCGGATAATTTACTTTGGGGCGATCGATAACTATCAGCGGAATCTTTAATTCTGCTGCTGCCTGAGATTTTATGTCTTCTCCCCCTGCCGTTCCAGAGGCTTTAGTTACCACCAGCGAAATATTCCACTGTCGCCATAAAGCGGTTTCTAATTCTAAACCGAGCGGCGGACGCAGGCAAATAAGGCGATCGCTAGTAAAACTAGATTTTAAGGCGATGTCTAACGATTCTGGTTTGGGTAAGATTCTGGCAAATAAGGTGGCGCGATCGTGCCAGTTTTTGAATAATGGTAAAGCTTTACAACCTATTGTTAATAATACTCTTTGATTATTTAAATACCTGCCTGCTAGTAAACTTTCAAAACTATTCAGTCGGGTTATAAGCGAATTGTTATCGTCCGTTGTGGCGATCGCCTTTCTTTCGTAACGCAAATAAGGCAAATTGAGGTTTTTAGCCGTAGCGATCGCCTGACGGGAAACTTCTACAGCGTAGGGATGAGAAGCATCGACAACTGCAATAACTCCCTCTCGCCGACAAAAATCTGTCATTGCTGCCCCATCCATCCGCCCAGAAACTACTTTAAAGTTAGAAGGATAGAGAGAGCGCGCAGTCGGGCTAACGACAGTAATTATCAAAGGTAGACGAACATTATCGGTAACAATACTGGCGATCGCCTCAGCTATAGCTGCGCTTTCACTCGTACCTCCAATCGACCAAATATTTTTGGTCATTTAGTAATCTGTGACTAACCTTTAAGAGCTTTTTGGAAATTTTTGCGATACGATTTATTGGTTGCCAAGAGTACGGGCCACAAAAAAGCTAAAACGAGTCGATTGGGTAAACTTGGGTTAAAGCTGGTTCTTCTAAAACCCTTCCAGAATTTCCAAACTCCGCCACCATAAATTACTAATAAAACGATACCGATTAACTGTGTCATAATTGCCCTACTGTCAAACTAATCACTACATAATATATAGCTTATCTGCTTGAGTACTTATAGGGGTGTACTCTCATCAATTGTAAATCGAGACAATTTTTCGGTCAGCTAGTTTCAGTACTAAATAATTTTCGCGATTCCTGCAAAATACGAGAACATAAAGATATAGAAGTAGAGACAAACAAAACTAGCTTCTATAACAAATTAATTTATTAAGCAAGGAGGTTATATGCGTGCAGTGCTGATGGCTGGGGGTTCTGGAACTAGATTGAGACCCTTAACTTGCGATCTTCCCAAACCGATGGTGCCAGTACTCAATCGCCCAATCGCCGAACATATAGTCAATCTATTAAAACGCAACAACATCAGAGAAATTATCGCTACGCTGTATTATCTACCCGATGTCATGCGCGATTATTTTCAAGACGGAAGTGATTTTGGCGTAGAAATGACTTATGCCGTTGAAGAGGAACAACCTTTAGGCACTGCTGGCTGCGTTAAAAATATCCAACAGTGGTTAAATGAAACTTTCATAATTGTTAGCGGCGACGCAATTACCGATTTCGATCTGCAACAAGCGATCGCTTTTCATCGAGAAAAAAAATCTAAAGCTACGCTGATTTTGACCCGCGTACCCAACCCTGTAGAGTTTGGCGTAGTAATTACCGATAAAGACGGCAAAATTAATCGCTTTTTAGAAAAACCTTCTCTCAGTGAAATTTTTTCCGACACGGTTAATACAGGTACTTATATTCTCGAACCAGAAGTCTTAGACTATCTGCCAGAAAATGAAGAATCAGATTTTTCCAAAGATCTATTTCCCATACTTTTAGATAAAGGTAAGCCAATGTATGGTTATATTGCTGAAGGCTATTGGTGTGATGTCGGTCACCTGGAAGCCTATCGCGAAGCGCAGTATGACGCTATGGAGGGCAAAGTAACCGTAGATTTTGCCTATGAAGAAAAAACTCCTGGTGTTTGGGTGGGAACAAATACTTATATAGACTCGACTGCAGAGGTGGAAACTCCAGTATTAATTGGTAACAATTGTCGCATTGGAGCGCGGGTCAAAATTGAGGCTGGTACGGTGATAGGCGATAACGTTACCGTTGGTGCCGATGCCGATTTAAAACGTCCGATTATCTGGAATGGAGTCACTATAGGTGATGAAGCTCATCTACGTGCCTGTACTATCGCTCGCGGTACGAGAGTCGATCGCAGGGCGCAAGTTTTAGAAGGTGCGGTAGTGGGTCCTTTGTCTATTGTAGGAGAAGAAGCTCAAATAGCTCCTAGAGTCAGAGTTTGGCCTAGCAAGCGAATTGAATCGGGTGCGATTTTGAACATCAATCTAATTTGGGGCAATACAGCCCAGCGCAATCTATTCGGGCAGCGCGGCGTAACGGGATTGGCAAATATTGACATTACCCCAGAGTTTGCCGTTAAATTAGGAGCTTCTTATGGTTCTACTCTCAAATTAGGCTCGACGGTAGTGGTATCACGCGATCAGCGTAGCGTATCGCGAATGGTAAGTCGCTCTATAATTTCGGGATTGATGTCGGCAGGTATTAACGTGCAGAATTTAGAAGCTACTGCCATTCCCATTTCTCGCACCATGACTACCAAATTATCGGGAGTAGCTGGAGGAATTCACGTTCGTTTGGAGCCAAACCGCCCCGACTACATTTTGATTGAGTTTTTTGACAAACAAGGAATTAATATTTCTAAATCTAAAGAAAAGAAAGTAGAAGGAGCTTATTTTAAAGAAGACTTGCGCCGAGTTTCGGTTCAAGAAATTGGCGGGGTTGCCTATCCTGGCAACGCGATCGATACCTACAGTCGTACTTTTGCCAAACAGCTTAACGTCGAAGCGGTTCGCAATAGCGGCTCAAAAATTGTGATCGATTACGTTTATGCGGTTTCGGGGGCTATTTTACCCCAACTGCTGACCAAGTTTGACTGCGATGCTGTGGTACTCAACGCCAGTCTCAAACAAACGGCAATTTCTGCGGCAGAAGCAGTAGTGTTGTTACGTCAGTTAGGTCAGGTTGTAGAAGCTTTAAAAGCCAACTTAGGGGTACAAGTAGCAGCTAATGGCGAGCAGTTTACTCTGGTTGATGAATCTGGTTTGCCAATTCAGGGTGAAATTCTGACGGCATTAATGGTCAATACGATTTTTACCGCTCATCCTCGCAGTACGGTAGTAGTTCCCGTTCATGCTTCGAGTGCGGTAGAACAAATCGCTCGCCGTCATGATGGTAGGGTAATTCGCACTAAAGTCAATCCCACAGCACTGATGGAAACTTCCCAGGCAAATCCCGATGTAGTTTTGGGAGGCAGTGGCGAAATGGGCTTTATTTTTCCCCAGCTACATCCAGGTTTTGATGCCATGTTTGGCATTGCCAAATTAATTGAAATGCTGACTATTCAGGAGCGATCGCTCGCTCAAATTCGGGCCGATTTGCCTAATGTCTGTCATAAGTCTTATTCACTGCGCTGTCCCTGGAAAGTTAAAGGAGCATTGATGCGCTATTTAGTAGAAACTCATTCTTCCGATAATTTAGAGTTAATCGACGGAGTTAAACTTATCAATCCTCAAGACGATAACTGGATTTTAATTTTACCCGATGCTGGAGAACCCTTAGTACATATATTTGCTAATAGCGATCGCCGCGATTGGGTAGACGATAAAATAATGGAATATCGTTATCTCGTGCAAAAATTCATCGATCGCGAACAGGGTTTGGTAGAAAGTCATAGCCTCTGAGGTAGCGAGCTTTAAGTTAAAATAGTACAATTGTTCAAGTTAAGATCGACTGGCAGATGTTTAGGAGTGTCTCATAATGAATAGCTGTATTTTGATGGCAGAAATAATTGAAGATCCCCAATTGCGCTCGACTCCCGATGGTTCTAAAGTTGCTAATGTGATGGTGGAGTTTGAAGGACTGCGCGACGAAGACCCTAAAGCTAGAGTTAGAGTGGTTGGCTGGGGAAATTTAGCCGAAGAAATTGAAAACAGCTATCATCGTGGCGATCGCATAATTATTGAAGGGCGTTTGGCAATGAACCTGGTAGAAATGCCAGAGGGGTACAAAGAAAAACGAGCCGAGTTAGTAGCCTCTCGCATCTATACAGTTGGAACCGCTGCCGCTTCTAGCGATAGCTGGAACGAACCCAATCCGAGTTCGGCAGCAGTTGAGTCGGATAACTACAGTACTAATGACTTTTCTGCTACTCCAGAACCCACCATGCCGTCATCTAATTCTGATGAATCTAATTACGAAGATCTTGATGAAATACCTTTTTAATTAACTACTTAAAAAGTAGCATTGAGTATTAGGCACAAGGAGTCACACAAACTCTTGATACTCAATGCTAAAACTGCTTTGTGGTGTTTGCTCGATTGAGAACTACTGTGATTTTTTTAGAGCTTAAGTGCCGAAAATGATGCAGACAATATAGAGATTTGCCCTAAAACTGTTAAAATTTGTAAGGCTTCTCTAAAAATTTACTAAATGGTATTTAAACGCCCGACAATCGCCGTAGATGCTATGGGGGGAGATTATGCTCCCGATGAAATCGTTGCTGGAGCTATACAAGCTATAACCAGGCTCGATGTAAAAGTTTTGTTAGTAGGGGATGAAAAACAAATTGAATCCTCGATTAAAAAACATGGTAACGTCGATACTTCTTTACTGGAAATAGTACCCGCTCAAGAAGCGATCGCTATGAAAGAAGAACCACTGGTGGCAATTCGTCGCAAACCCAAAGCTTCAATTAATGTAGCGATGAATTTAGTCAAGCAACAACAGGCGCAGGCTGTAGTTTCGGCAGGACATTCAGGAGCAGCAATGGCATCGGCTTTACTACGTCTGGGACGATTAAAAGGTATCGATCGCCCCGCTATTGGCGCGGTTTTTCCGACCATCATACCTAATAAATCGGTAATCGTACTCGATGTCGGTGCTAATGTAGACTGTCGCCCCAAATATTTAGAGCAGTTTGCTTTAATGGGAACTATATACAGTAAATATGTATTGGGTAATGCCAAACCCAAACTAGGATTGCTCAATATTGGGGAAGAAGCTTCCAAAGGTAATGACCTGGCTTTACAAACCCATCGGTTATTAGAATCAAATCCCCAGATTCCCTTTGTCGGCAATGCTGAAGGAAGAGATGTTTTATCGGGAGAATTCGATATTATTGTCTGCGATGGTTTTGTAGGTAATATACTCTTAAAATTTGCCGAGGCAGTAGGGGAAGTAATGCTGCAAATTATGAAAGAAGAACTGCCTCAAGGCTGGCGGGGTAAGTTAGGCACGGCACTACTCAAACCCAATTTAAGCAATATTAAACAAAGGATCGACCATGCCGAACATGGGGGAGGTTTGTTGTTTGGGGTAGCGGGGGTGTGTATCATCAGTCATGGTAGCTCTAAAGCACCATCAATATTTAACGCTATTCGCCAGGCAAAAGAGGCGATCGACAATCGCGTTTTAGAACGAATTAAGGCATATAACGAAAAAATAGTTACAGATGCCGAAGATATAGCTGAAAAGGCTGTGAGCTAGTGTAAACTTGGCAAATAAATAAATTATTAGTGCCAAGCAGCAAGGGAGAAAGACATTGAATAATGCGGGGGCTGGTATTGCAATTACTGGATGTGGTTCGGCTGCACCAAAGGCGATTTTGACCAACGAGCATTTAGCTCGCATAGTAGAAACTTCTGATGATTGGATTAGCAGTAGAACGGGAATGAAACGCCGTCATATTGCTAATAATACCGAGTCTCTTAGCAAACTATCGGCGATCGCTTGCCAGCAGGCAATTTCAATGGCAGGCATTACTCCCACCGATATCGATTTGATTATTTTGGCAACCTCTACCCCCGACGATTTATTTGGCAGCGCGAGTAACATTCAGGCTTTAATTGGTGCCAATAGAGCCGTAGCTTTCGATCTGACTGCTGCTTGTTCGGGTTTTGTCTTTGCCCTGATTACTGCTACTCAGTTTATTCATACTGGTGTATATCGCAACGCTTTAGTTATTGGTGCAGATGTTCTTTCTCGTTGGGTAGATTGGAACGATCGCAATACCTGCGTTTTATTTGGCGATGGTGCGGGTGCGGTAGTTTGTCAGGCAATTCCTGAAGGCGATCGCCTTTTGGGCTTTTCTATGTATAGCGACGGCAGCAAAAATGGCTGTCTCAATCTTTCCTATCAGAGTCAGTCTCAGCCTCTGGTTGCCGATCTTACTACCCAGAGCGGTACCTATCAGCCCATAACCATGAATGGTAAAGAAGTCTATCGTTTTGCCGTAGATAAAGTTCCCGAAGCAATTGGTAAAGCCATGTTTCACGCCAATCTTACCTCCGCAGATATTGATTGGCTGCTCTTACATCAGGCAAATCAACGCATTATGGATGCAGTGGCAAAACGTCTTAAAATACCTCGGAGCAAAATACTTAGCAATATTTCCGAATATGGAAACACTTCAGCAGCTTCAATTCCCCTGGCATTAGATGAAGCCGTCAGACAGGGTAGAGTAAAGCCTGGAGATACCATCGCCGCTTCTGGTTTTGGGGCTGGCTTGACCTGGAGTTCGGCAATTTTTAAGTGGGGTTAAAATATTTAATTTAAATACTGCAATAAGCAATAAGAAATATTTAGTTAGATGTAGATGCGATCGCTCAACCGTGCATTTTAGCGTCAAGATTCGCTAATTTAAATTAAACTTCAAACCAAATTAGAGATTTACAAACTATGTGTTGGAGCGGAGAAGCATCGGCAACCCTGGCTACAATAGGTCTGACCAGTACGGCTTATGTCGCTTGGAAAGGCGAAAAAAAAGCATTTTGGATTCCACTTGGCTATTTCTCGTTGATGGAATTGCTGCAAGCATTTACTTATACGGTTATCGACCGACCAGAACTACCTTCAAATCAAATTTTTACGCTGCTCGGAGTCTTGCATATTATCTTTCAACCCTTTTTCATTAGTGCAGTAGCACTACAATTTATTCCAGAAAAAGTTAGAAACCAAGTCAGTCCTTTTATCTATGGCATGTGTTTTATTGGTGTAATTTTAATGTCGCTCAAACTATATCCTTTTGAATGGGCGGGAACTTGCACGATCGGATACGAACCTCTTTGTGGCAGTCAGCTTTGTTCTGTATCGGGAAATTGGCATATAGCCTGGAACGTACCGATGAATGGTTTAAAATGGTTGACTTTAGGCTATTACATTCCAGTATTTGTCGCTCCTCTAATCTATGGTTCATGGAAATTTACTTTATACCATGTCATAGTTGGACCTTTAGCAGCTCGCATTTTAACCGACAATATCAACGAGTGGCCAGCAGTATGGTGTTTACTTTCAATTGGTATGTTTTTAATTGCCATCAAAACTCCATTACGGCAGATGCTTTACGTTAATAATTGGTGGTTCTGGAATTCCAGGCAATCTGATGAATCTGCTTTAACTCCAGCCATTCCCGTAGCTGTAGAATCTTCAAACGAATCAACCGAAAGTGTAACTGTAGAGCAATTAGGATAAGGAATGGCGTTGTATTTGTTCCGACAATTGCAACGCCAACTATGTATTTTTTAGGAGCAAAGTGGAGTCGTCAGATTTTGGCAGAGGTCTTGTAAAAAGCGATCGCCAATTCCGATCTAACTACTAAAAAAGCAGAGACAATTGCTGTCGCCATCTTACGCTAGAATGTTCTTGCCTTGTATTGCTAAGGTTTGCAAGCTTGAAAAAGAATAAAAGCTTAGTTCTAATTTTTAGAAATCTGACGACCCAAAATTATTAAATCTCTCTCGATACCGTCGAGTTCTGCTACTTGGGGTAAGTGTCCCCAGGTTATAAAACCATAGTTTGCAAACAGCTTTAAACTGGCGTGATTGTGAGCAAAAATAAAGCCTAATAGAGTTTTGATTTCTAGTTGCGGCGATGAAACGATCGCTCTTTCCAATAAACCACTACCAATTCCCCGACGCTGAAATTTATCGGCTACATAAATACTTAATTCGGCAGTATGGCAATATGCTGGACGACCGTAGAAAGATTGAAAACTCAGCCAGCCAGCTATGGTGGCTTCAATTTCTACTACCCATAGAGGACGATTATTGGGGCGGTCGCGATACCATTTTAGGCGACTAGCAACCGAAATCGGTTCGGTATCGGCAGTAGCAAGACGATAGGGAATACTCTGATTGTAAATTTCGACGATCGCCTTAAGATCGGCTTCAACAGCATCTCGAATGTACATTGCCATTATTTTTACTCATGATTTGTTTTGGAAAAGCTATAATCGCCATATTTGCGATCGATCGCGTCAGCTTATAATTTGAGAGTAATTGTTAATGAAAGAGCGAATTGCTAAGACATACGATAACTTTGCTAACAAATTAGTCCAGTTTAGCCGAGATTGGGGTCGCCCCTCTTGGTTGGTGTTTCTGTTTATTTTGACCTTTATTATTATCGCTCTAACTCCTTTAACGGGTAATACCCAACTACCAAGCGATCGCGCTTCTACAGAATCAGTTCAAACCTGTACGAGTAATACTGATAGAGAATTAAGAGGAGTCTGGCTGACTAATATCGATAGCGACGTACTTTTTTCCCGTCAAAAAACCTCAGAAGCGATCTCCAATCTGGCAGAATTAAATTTTAATACTCTCTATCCTACCGTCTGGAATTGGGGTCATACTCTTTATCCCTCGCAAGTTTCCCAACAGGTTACGGGATACCCACAAGATCCGATTGAAGAATTAAAAAACCGCGATCTTCTCGATGAAATTATTACCGCAGGTCATAAAAAGAATCTGGCGGTAATTCCCTGGTTTGAATTTGGCTTTATGGCTCCTGCCGATTCTGTATTGGCACAAAGCCATCCTCAGTGGTGGACTATGCGACGCGATGGTGACGCTATCTGGTGGGAAGGAGACGTTCATCAACGGGTTTGGCTCAATCCCCTGCATCCCGAAGTCCAAAAGTTTATTACCGATTTAGTTGTAGAAGTTGTTAGTAGCTACGATGTAGACGGCATTCAATTTGACGATCACTTTGGCTATCCTTCGGAGTTGGGTTACGACGAATATACGGTAGAGCTATACAAACAAGAACACGGCGGAAAATCTCCACCAGAAGACAGTCAAGCTCCCGAATGGATACGCTGGCGAGCCAATAAAATTACGGCTTATATGGAAACGCTGTTTCACGAAATCAAACAAGCCAATCCCCAGGCAATTGTCTCCCTGTCGCCCAATCCCCAGGAGTTTTCCCTCAACTCTTTTCTCTTAGATTGGTATCGTTGGGAAAGAATGGGATTAATTGAAGAATTAATAGTACAAGTTTATCGCGATCGCCAAAAAAGCTTTATTAAGGAAATACAACAGCCAGAAATTATTGCTGCCAGCCAACACATTCCCGTAGGAATTGGTATTTTATCTGGTTTAAAAGGTCGTAAAGTTTACTGGAACAACATTAACAAGCAGATAAACGCAGTACGCGATCGTCATCTTAGCGGCGTATCTTTCTTCTTTTATGAAAGTCTCTGGAATCTTGCTGCTGAATCTCCAGAGCGCAGACAAGCTGCTTTAAAATCTGCTTTTAAAGAGCCAGTAGAGCGTCCACAACTAGATGATTGTCAGTTTGCTGTAAATTAGACTCTGTAGCAATTTTATTACTCGGTTTACAGCTTTGATTAGCTATCAAACGTTAGTAAAAAGTTTAGTCGGTGTGTCAATATCTAATTGATGGGTATAAATTGGCAGGGAACAGGGGAAGATATTAGGCGATTCTTTGTCCCTTATTATTAAATAGATTGAGTACTACTGCCTAGTGCGTACACTAAATAATAAGATAGTTAAGAAAATTACTCCTCTGTACTCATTAGTTAGAATAGGTAGTATAAAATCACTTTTGAATTATTTAAATTTTTAACCAGCTTATATTTTATGAAACGCAGAAATAGAACCGAGTACGAATACGACCGCTATAGTCCTCCCAATGGAAAATCTGCTCCCTCTACTTCGCCTCTAAATAATAAAAACAAAAATCCCTTTAACGTCGCTAAAGTGGCAGTTTTAGCCAGCGTTTTTATCATAGGTATTGTCGTAGGAATTAGCTTAAACTTTAGCAGCAACAGCAACCTTGCCAGTATCGATTCTCGCTTGGAAATCGATCGCCTGGCACCAAACCCCGAACTCTGTCAGCAATATGGAGCGAGTGCGGTGGTAACAGATATGCGGTTCTTTTTGAGCATGAACCCCTTCAACGTCTTTGTTTCTCAGCCAGTGATGCAGCCTGGATGTATTCTGCGTCAAAATAACTGGTCGCTCTTAGAACAAAGAAAGCTAATTAATTCCGAACAGGTAAAAGACTGTAAGCGCAGAATGAATACCTTTGCCTATACGGGTAGTATAGACGGTTCTCCTCAAATTAACTGCGTGTATCAAAACGATGCTGCTGGTAATTTGTTCCTCAATCGTTCGGGAACTGATGCCAGACCTGAATCTGATAGTTTTTAATTAAATAGATATTCTCTATCTTTTGAAGCACAAAAGAAAACTTTGCCAAAAGGAGAAAGAGCTTCAAACGATTTAAAATCGTTTGGATAAATGTATTTTTCTCCTCGACCTATAGACCAAGGATAAATACCCCAAGTATTTACGAAGTTGGTTATGGTTACACCTACTACATAATTTTCAAAATCTCAAATATAAATGGTAATTTTCTAAACAAAATAATTTATTTTATTTTGAGTGTTTTTACTTAAGCAATATCCCCAGAATTTGGGAGAGTTTATAGTTAAAATATTGATATAAATTTTACTTATTTGAAAATATATTGCGCTAAACTTCAATTAGTTGGAATTAGGACGCTAATCGATTTGCATAGTTTTACAAAATTACATACAAGCTTTTAAACAAATGTCCAAGATGATTACATACAAGCCTTTGGGCGAAATTTTACAGGATGCTGGCTTAGTAACAGATTCTCAAATAAAAGTAGCACTATTCGACCAAAAAAACTATCAAGATTTGCGAGTTGGCGAAATTTTAGCGATGAGAGGTTGGATCGAGCAGACAACTGCTGACTTTTTTGGCGAACAATGGTTAGATTTCGTCAATCAACAACAGAAACATCCTTTAGGATATTACTTAAAACAAGCAGGATTATTAACAGAAGAAGATATAAAATTAATTTTATGCGAACAAAAGAAAATAGCTTTACGTTTTGGTAGTACGGCAGTGATGAAAGGTCTACTGAAACAACAAACTATAGATTTTTTCTTAAAAAGTTTATTTCCTCAAGCTAATAGTTTTAATTCTAGTATCGAGACTTCTAAACCTAAAGAACGGCAAACAGATGATTTAATAACTAAAGATGATATAACTTATTGGGCTACCTTAAGCGCACGTCATTTATTAAGAGCATAGTTTTGAAACTTTTTTATAATTTATTAGATTATTAACAAATTCTTTCTAGAGTTAGCTTTATAAATATTGCGTTCTATTGCTTAGAACTTACATTAAAACCACTAATTCCGATACGTTCTAAAGGTATTCGTTTAAAACCTAGTTTGAAAGCAGGAGAGTTGGGTTTGAGCCTGTAGTCTTCTGCTTCGGCATTAACAAATAAAGGATCGGCAATTAGGGAATGGCGATCGAATCCTGCTGTCTGCCACTGCTCGAAATTGCCTTCGGGAGTTAAATTAGTTTGCTTTGGTGCTGCAAGATTCAAACTACCTGTATGCCAGTAAAGATTGTAGTCGCATTCTGACATTAAAACGGGCTGCCAAGCTTTAAAACCTTTATTAATACTTTTCCATAGGGTTGCCTGGGGATTTTTGTACACGACAAGATTGCGTCTGATAATATTACCCGTTGCAAAACCAGGATCTCTAAAATTGACTCGGAGTTGATTTTTACCGCCGTTGATAAAAATATTATTTTCTACCAGGTTTTTTTTACCGCCGTTAATATAAATACCGCCTCTTACCGTACCGATAATTACATTTCCGTAAACTTTTACGCCGCTGGTATGAGCATCTAGATAAATTCCCCAGGTGTAGTATGGTGAAAGAATTTGTCCTTTTCTGTTAGTTCCCATACCGACCACATTACGAATGTAGTTAAAGCGGATAATATTACCAGTAAGCTGTTTGCGATCGCCCGTATAGCTTTCAATAGCTCCAGTATCGCTGGTTTCTAAATTGGTATCGACAATCGCATTAAACTCAATGATATTGTGACGGGAATAGCGATCGCGCTCTATTGTTTTTAGAGAAATGCCGTAACGTGGCATCCGATAGATATTGTTGTGAGCGATCCGATTATTGCTGCTGTTGACAATATAGACTCCAGCTACGTGTTTGTAGACTTTACCACCATCATGAATATCGTTGGCAGCAATTAAATTATTAACTGGTTGAGAGTCTTTATCTCCTAGAAGAACTACCCCACCTTGCCCCAACTGCGACATCTGGTTGTGTACGATGCGATTGTCGTGGCTAGATTTTTCGATCCTTACCCCATAGCCGCCAAGACTGGTAAAGGAGCAATTTTCAATCTCACACTGTCTGGCTGCCGATAACCAAACTGCGGCATTGGCAGGAAAAAAGTAATTGTCCGCTATTGTGTAGTCCGTATCGCTAAAGCTCAAACCTTGAAACTTAATGTTTTCTACCAAAGCCGTTTCGGGATTACTGCCTTGTAGAACGATTAGCCTATCCATTGCAGGGGCAACGACATCTATATTTTTAGGAAAGTCGTGGCTTCTAGGCAAATAGATTAATTCATCTTTTTGTGTGTCTAAATACCACTCACCAGGATTATTTAATGCCTCACGAACATTCTCTATAAAAAAGCGATTGCCAGCAGCAGGTGGATAGTCGGCACTGGTAAAATTGCCGTACAAAGTGCGAGCGGCTCGATCTACCTGAGTAATTGGTAAAATTGCGTTGCCATAGTCTCCTGTCAGAAACACATTTACTTCTGCTCCCTCCCAGTCTTGCCAGTTAGGAAATTGACCAGGAGCGATCGCCAAGCGATGCCGTAGGCGACTACGAGAAAAGGTGGCGATTTTATTTCCTACAGAGCGATCGAAAGCTTCTGCCTGAACGACAATTAAGTTTTTGTCCGCTCGTTTTGAGCTAACCAGAACTTCACCTGCTGCATCTACATCGATCGCTTTTGCAGGATTCCAATTAAAATCGTCGGTCAAACAAAGAGCATCTATTGATAAACCTCCCCCTTGAAGATTTTCCCAAGTTAAAGTTTGCTTTCCAGCCTTTAGCCAAAGTGTCGCCGCAAACGACCAGCGAAAGGTACTAAAGCTGCCCGTATTAGGTAAATTTTGTAGCTTGACAGGTTTTCCACCATTTACCCTAAGAGCAGTTCTGCCATCCATATTTTCAACACCATAAACTTTCATGTTGTTGGCGTAGCGAATCCAGACTCTATATTTGCCAGCTTTAGCAACAGAAATATTCCACTCTAACTTGTCGCCTGGATTGTGAATACTACCCACACTAGAATTAAATCTGCCCTGGTTATTGGCGATAGGCGGCAGAGGATTTACATAAAGCCAACTTCTTGAGGGATTGTCGGGATCGAATTTGGGATAACGAGCGCGAATTGCCCAATCGTTATCCACGCGCAGTAGACGAAAATACCATTTCCCCGTTTCTAAAGTAGGCAACTTCGCAACCCAAAAACGTCCCCGTCGCTTCCAGTTATTGATTAACCTGCCTCCACTAATAACAGGCTTTTCGTTGGGATAGGCTTGATAGGTAATGGGAAACTCCGCCGTTCCAGAATCTTCCTCGGTTAGGGTTAGGGGTTCGGCTAGATAATAAGTACCGCGACGCACCATTACGGTTACGGGTTGTTGAAGAATTCCTCCTCGCTGATTTTTTAACTCTCTAATAGCATCTCGCGCCCGATGCAGTGTGGCAAAAGGTCCGTCTGTCTTTAATATATTAGGAGCTTTGCGTTTCCCCGACCAGCGATCGCTCCCGTTAGTGGCAACATAAAATATAACTGTCTTTGTTGTTTCTGGCGATTGCCCGTAGGCTGACTGTGAAGGTTTGGTGATACTAGCGATCGTTGTTAGAGAAATGCTAGCCAGCCAAAACAAAAAAAATCGTCGCTTCATAGATACTATTTCTATATTTTTTTAAACCGAACCGAATATAGATGTACCCAACTCGACTGAGAATTATTAAATGTCTTTACTTTTATAAAGAAAGTCGTGAACCGACAACTGAGCTTCTACGCTGTATAAGTTAGAGATGTAATCTTCTATCTCTTGTCTAAATCGCGCTTCGATCAGCATATATTTAGGTCGGTATTTATCGAAATCCAAGCCTTTGAGAACGTTTAATTCAAATCCTTCTACGTCCAGGGAGAAAAAATCTATTTCCTTAACCTGACACTCATCTAAAATTGATGTTAGGGTTCTAGCTGGTACTTTAATTTCATAAGGTACGACGTTTTTTTGAACGGCAACACCTTTTTGAACGTGGTTTTCATCGGCATCTTCACTTTTATGTGCGCCTTTAACAATAGACATCAAATTGGCGTACTTCATCGTTACAAAAGATTCTGAATAATCATCCGCAACCAAGGCGCAGTTAAAAACCTGCGAATTTGGTCTTTCTCTGATGCATGAGTTATAAAGTTCGGGAACGCCCTCAATTAAAATTCCTCGCCAACCGCGAAAGCGTTCGAGATAATAGGTATTGCTCTGACTATATCCATCATTGGCACCTACCTCGATAAAGAAGCCATTTGTCTTAGTAAGATATGGTTCTAGCTTTTTATCGATATCAAATAACGATGGTCGAGAATATTTTTCCGAACCAACCAATTCAAACAAATTTCTTCGCAGTTTGAGTATTGTTTTAAGCATTATGACGATAAATTGAGCAAAGCGCGATCGCGTTCGCATTGTAAATCGATCTTTAGTTTAACGATGTAAGTCATAACTACCAATGGCTATCTGAATGTTTTTCATTGTCGCGAGAAATTTTATATAATTAAGAACTCATCCAGTATAAGATCGGTCTGAGTCTATTAATGGGACGGACAAAAATCGATCCTTCGATCGATCGCTGGTAATCGATTCGTCCTTAGTAAACCGCAAAGCGATCGCGTTTTTTTATCATTACTATGCTCAATCCTAATTTGGAAGCAATCGAACTTACCAAAGAGGAGTATCAAAGGTACTCTCGCCATATTATCTTGCCAGAGGTAGGTTTAGAAGGGCAAAAACGCCTTAAAGCTGCCAGCGTTTTATGTATTGGTACGGGAGGACTGGGTTCTCCTCTATTACTATATCTAGCTGCCGCAGGAATTGGCAGAATTGGTATTATAGACTTCGATATTGTCGATAGTTCCAATTTACAAAGACAGATTATTCATAATACGGCTTGGGTAGGCAAACCTAAAATTCAATCGGCAAAAGAAAGAATTTTGGGGATCAATCCTAGCTGTCAGGTAGATTTATACGAAACTGCCCTGAGTTCTGCTAACGCTCTCGATATTCTAGAACCCTATGACGTTATAGTTGACGGTACCGATAACTTTCCCACACGCTACCTCGCTAACGATGCCTGCGTTTTGCTAAACAAACCTAACGTCTACGGCTCTATCTTTCGCTTTGAAGGACAGGCAACCGTATTTAACTATCAAGAAGGACCAAACTACCGCGATTTGTATCCCGAACCACCACCACCAGGAATGGTTCCTTCCTGTGCAGAAGGGGGAGTTTTAGGGGTTCTGTGCGGCATTATTGGCACGATTCAGGCAACAGAAGCAATTAAGATAATTCTGGGTGCAGAAAATACTCTCAGCGGTAGATTGTTGCTTTATAATGCTTGGGACATGAAGTTCCGCGAACTAAAGCTACGTCCCAATCCAGAACGTCCCGTAATTGATAAGTTGATTGACTATCAACAGTTCTGTGGCATTCCTCAAGCACAGGCAACCGCTGCCGAAGAACAAACCGCAATTTCTGAAATGACGGTAACAGAGTTAAAGCAGCTTATAGACAGCGGCAGCAAAGATTTTGTCTTACTCGACGTTCGCAACCCCAACGAATACCAAATTGCCAAAATCGATGGCTCGGTTTTGATTCCTCTATCGGAAATTGAAGACGGTAGCGGTATTGAGAAAGTTAAAGAGCTAGTCAACGGTCATCGCCTCATCGCTCACTGTAAGCTAGGCGGACGTTCTGCTAAAGCTTTAAATCTTCTCAAGCAAGCGGGTATTGAGGGGACAAATGTTAAAGGAGGTATTACCGCCTGGAGTCAAGAAGTCGATCCCAATGTTCCGCAGTATTAAGCTCGAACAAATTAAATTATTTAAGAAGAGGGAATCTATAAAAAACTAAAAATTATTCTCTCTTTTTTATTGTTTTATAGTTGTTTTCTTAATCGCCAAGAAACAAGAAATTTATTGCTATTTTTTCTAGCGCGATCGTCATAGTTATGACAGCATATTTTGATTGCAAAATGAAAGGCAAATTTTAGGAATAGAATACGACAGTATTTACCCCGATGTGAAAAGACTGATGTGACTTAGCTTATGTGTAAGTTAAAAAAGAAGCGATCGACTTGCATAAATAAAGTCACTCAAACCAGAAGAATACAATGAAAAGAAGTATTAGATTTTCACGACATTTGGGAAGTGGAGCAATATTATTAGCAATTTTAACAATAACTACACCCTCTAACGCTCTCACCTTTACTACTCCTCCTAACTACGAAAATACCGAAAGCTCTAGTAACAATTCATTCCCTCTTGGAGGATATTTTGGTCCAAATGGTAGATGGCAAGGAATATATGACAATAGTTACTTTTCTTCTCCGATTGATATCAATCAGATTCGATTTCGACTAGATGATAGCAGCGGAAATGCTTTTTCGACAATCTATTCGGATGTTCAATTTAATCTGTCTACTTTTACCAGTAGTCAATTAACTAGGAACTTTAACAATAATTTAGGAGCAGATAACACTACTGTTTTAAATCGTAATTCTTTGACCCTTTCTAGCTCTGGTACTGGTTCTCCCAGAGATTTTGATATTGTTGTAAATTTGGATAATACTTTTAGTTACGATCCTAGTAATGGAGATTTGCTTCTAGAAATTTACAATTACGGTGGAGAAGGTGGAGGCTTGAGTTGGGATGCAGTAACTACTTCTAGTAGTGGGGTTGTCTGTCCAGGAGGTATCTGTCGCGCATTTAACAATGGTGATGTTAATGGATTAGCTTATACTAACGGTTCTGGACTTCCAGTCGCCCAGTTTTCAAGTGATGCACCTGCAACCGCCGTTCCTTTTGATGTTTCTCCCACGTTAGGGTTATTGGCACTTGGTGGTATTATAGGCGTAAACCGCATACGTAAACGCCTAGCGGCGAATCGGTTAAAAATGGATGATTGTTAATTGACATTTCTCTGTAGCTTATAGATTATGACTATCTTTATAAAGATAGACCTTTGATTCAATGGATCGAAGGTTTTTTTGTAATAAAAATAGAAAAAACTATTCTTTCTTCTTTTGTTTTATAAAAATCGACTTTTAAAAACTCAAAGATCTAGAAAACAAAAATTTACTATCGTTCGAGAATCGCAAATTACCGCATTGGTTTAATTCTCAAACAAAATACTCTTATTTTTGTACGTTTTCTTCATCGAAAGAAATTTATCGCTATTTTTCATAGCGCGATCAATATAGTTATGACGGTGCATTTCACACGTAAAATAAAGGGTAAATTATATTTTCTATAGTTTTATCGCATTTTTTAATTAGAATGCCACTTGGTTTATAACAACCAAATTTGTTTAATAGCTTCGATAATAATTTCTGGGCGATCGACCCAAACAAAATGGCTGCTGTTGGTTGCTGCTAGTTGTGTATAGTTGCTCGATAGCCGATTGAGGCGATCGTGAATTCTATCTCTGAGTCTGTCTACAGTTTTTAGAGGCAAAAAAAAGTTAAACCAGGTAGGTTTAAAAAAATGTTGCGATTTAATACTAACTATAGGTAAATCTTTAAAATTATTGGCGATCGCAACTTGACGACTACTTTTATTTAAATTCCCTAGCTCTCTCGTCATAGTCAGCCAATGCTTGGGATTATAAAAAGATTTTTTAACTTCTTGTCTGATTTTTTTAGGAAATTTCTTTAAATCTGGCTTAATTAATTCAAAAATACCAATAGTTCCTATTAGTCTAATTATCCCAATCGCCGCACCAAAAATAGACATTATAAAACCAGAAATAAACAATAGTTTTAAAGCCGAAACTATTAACGGCATGGCTAACATTTGCCTTTCGTGCAGTCCATCAGTCAAAACGATGCCCACTACTTTTTCGGGAAACTTGTGGGCATAAAGACGCACATTATAACTGCCAAAAGAATTACCGACTAAAATATATGGTGGCTCGATCTGTGCTTTAGTTAATAGTAAATCTAACTCGCTGACAATTTCGGCACTGCATCGCGTTCTAGGACTAGAATCGCTCCAGCCATATCCAGGGCGATCGTAAATTAAAACTCTAGTAAATTTAGCAATTTCGTCGATTAAAAAGTAGCCTTCAATTCCCCCAAGGCTATGGTCGAGAATAACGCTTATGTTTCCCGTTCCTTTAGTATAAATATGTACTTTGTAACCACCAAGATCGATTAATTGTCCTAGTGGTACTCTAACTATATTGTCTTTAATACTGGCAATAATTTGATAGATGGTAGTAATTAAAATTAAGAAGTATTTTGAACTAATATTCATAAAAACGTGACAGTTTGAACAAGCCTGGTATCGTGTTTTGTTTCGTCCTCTAAAGCCAATTCTGCCAAGTTAAGGTAGTAAACTTAAAACCATGTCCTGAAAAAAATAGCACCAAACACTAAGTTAGGAAACTCTAGATGGCGATCGATAACAAAATGTTTGTCTGGTGTCATCGCTTTCGGGTTCCGTCTTTACTTCTACACTATATAGTATGAGAAATAATCTCAGTAACTGGAATGCGATCGCAAACTGTAGCTCAAAGTTTTTGAGCTACACGAATATGAGCTAGTACACAACGAGAAGCTTTGAGCAAACCCGAATCTTTTTGAAATAAGGTTGCTATGCTCTCATCCAGACGAAACTAAGAAAACGTCGATTTACTTCATAAACTACTAAGTATTCATACTTCAAACTCGCCTCACTCATACTATTTTTAAGCATTTGGAATGTCTTTTTTTGCAGCAAGACACAATCTAAGCCTTTCTTTTAAGAGAAGACTCAAATGTTACCAAGAATTGGGGGATTTTGCTGGAGTGCATATCGCTCCTAGTTCGCCCTCATGATATTTCCGATGGAGAAACAACGGGAATAAGTTTGGTTTTACTGCACCCCAATCTGAGTTTTTATGGCTTTGCAAAATCACACACAGAGTCGCAGTGCTGTATTCAATGTTACAAGTTTGACTTATTTAAATCGATAACATGAGCGCAGGAATAAAATTAAAATTATAAATTTTTTGTTCTCACACATAAAAGCAAAAATAGTTTAGGAGAAAAATATGGCTTTTCATGGAGATATTTCTTCTAGTAATGATGCAGTTGGTGTAGCAGTGGTCAACTACAAAATGCCCCGTTTACATACCAAAGATGAAGTAATTGCTAACTGTCATAAAATTGCCGAAATGATAGACGGCATGAAAGTCGGGTTGCCAGGAATGGACTTGGTCATCTTTCCCGAATACTCCACTCACGGCATCATGTACGACTTTAAAGAAATGATGGATACGGCTGCCGATATTCCAGGAGCAGAAACAGAAATTTTTGCCGAAGCTTGCGTGCGTAATAAAACTTGGGGAGTGTTTTCGCTTACTGGAGAAAAGCACGAAGATCACCCAAATAAAGTACCTTACAACACCCTGATTCTAATTAACGATCGCGGCGAAATCGTACAAAAATATCGTAAAATTATGCCCTGGTGTCCTGTTGAAGGCTGGTATCCAGGCGATTGTACTTATGTATCGGAAGGACCTAAAGGACTAAAAATCAGCTTGATTATCTGCGATGATGGTAACTATCCTGAAATTTGGCGCGACTGCGCGATGAAGGGAGCAGAGTTAATCGTACGCTGTCAGGGTTACATGTATCCTGCCAAAGAACAGCAAATTAACGTTTCTAAAGCAATGGCATGGATGAATAATACTTACGTAGCAGTTGCTAACGCTTCTGGTTTTGACGGCGTATACAGCTACTTCGGGCATTCGGCTATAGTCGGGTTTGATGGACGCACATTGGGAGAATGTGGCGAAGAAGAAAACGGCGTTCAATATGCCAATCTATCTAAATTTGCCATCCGCGACTTCCGCGCCAATGCTCAATCGCAAAATCATCTGTTTAAACTAATGCATCGCGGCTATACGGGTAAAATCAACTCTGGTGAGGGAGCCGAAGGCGTACAGACATGTCCTTTTGATTTCTATCGCGACTGGGTGTTAGACGAACAAAAAGCCAAAGAAACCTCAGAGAAAATTACTCGTTCTACAGTTGGTACGAAAGAGTGTCCCATTGAAGGATTGCCGACAGAAAAGACATCGGCAGCAAAATCGAAGTCTGAAACCAAATCAGAACCAAGCTTGGTTTAGTTTGATAAAATCTGGCAGAGTCTAATATGAAGTATGAATTTTGTAGTCATCAACTACTTGGTTCATACTTTTATTTTTTGTAGTGTGTTGCAAAAAATATTAGAGTCTTGCTGAAAAGTTTTTCTACAATTATAAGAATGTCTTCCTTATCTCGTCGGCAAGCAGCGATCGCTCTGTTGCTATTTGTTCCTGTTTTTAGCATCGGTGTAACTATGTCTCTGCTCATTGCACCAGGAATTGTTGGCAATAGCGTGTTTACAGTTGCCAAAGTTTGGGCAGTAGTTTTTCCTCTGTGGTGGACGTGGAACCATAATCGGCATTCGCTAGGGTTGCCCAGGTTCGATCGCCAAAAAACGTTAATCGGTCTTGCTTGGGGATTGTTGATGTTTGGAGTAATTATTTGTGCTTACTTGTTACTTGGTAAGCAGTGGATCGAGCTAACAGATATTCGTAACAAGGCAACTGTAGTAGGAATTACCAGCTTATCTATTTATTTAGCTGGATGTTTTTATTGGTGTTTTATTAATTCGTTTATTGAAGAATGTATCTGGCGCGGTTTTGTCTATCCTCAATGCGAAAAATTGTCTTCGGGAATAGCAGCAGTTGCTCTATCGGCAGTATTTTTTACTCTCCATCACATCATCGCTCTTTATGCCTACACTCAAAACTGGCTGGTAGTATTCATCGGCTCGTTGGGAGTAT